>CALJKZ010000374.1 GCA_937983085.1 uncultured Gemmatimonadales bacterium | reverse complement strand
GATCGAGTTCTCTTACGTCTCTGCCGCCTGCCGCGCCAAGGCCACGGTGGTCGAGGCCCTCGACAGGATCCTCCCGTTGGAGGATGCGGAGGTGTCGAAGTTCATGGAGCGGACGTACAAGAAGCGCGGCATGGACATCCACGCCGGTGCCCGCTTCGAGAAGGCCGAGATCAAGAAGGACGGAGTCACGGTCACCTTCACCGACAAGAAGGGTGAGTCCCATACCATGGACGTCGACTACGTCCTTTCCGCCGTGGGACGTGTCCCCAATTCCGAGGACGTGGGACTCGATGCCGCCGGCGTGAAGACCGACGACCGCGGATTCATCCAGGTCGACGAGCATCTCCGGACCAACGTCGACGGGATCTACGCAATCGGTGACGTGGCGGGCCGGCAGCTTCTGGCTCACAAGGCGTCGCACGAGGGCATCGTCTGCGTCGAGCACATCGCCGGCCACGGTCACCACACCGTCGACTACGGCAACGTGCCCAACTGCACGTACTGCCATCCCGAAGTGGCGTCGGTGGGCCTCACCGAGGAGCAGGCCAAGGAGGCCGGCCACGACATCGAGGTCGGCAAGTTCCCCTGGGTGGGCATCGGTCGCGCGGTGGCCGCGGGGCACAGCGAGGGCTTCATCAAGGTCATCCGCGACACGAAGTACTCGGAGATCCTCGGTGCCCATATCGTCGGTCCCCACGCCACCGAACTCATCGCCGAGTTCGTCGTGGGTCGCCACCTCGAATCGACCGTCGAGGAGATGGAGAAGGCCATGCACCCCCATCCGACGCTCTCGGAGGGAGTTGCGGAAGGTGCCCTTGCCGCGTTAGGTCGAGCTATCCACGTCTAAGCGAGTCCGCCATATGAACCCGAGCCAAGCCATGACGACGCCGAACGTCGATCAACCCGCCGACAGGGAATGGACCGACGATCAGAACACGGCGCTGCGGCTCTGGGTGATTCTGACCCGCTGCTATGCCACCTACGCCAAGGCCATCGCGGCCAAGGTGCAGGAGTACGGTCTGACGACTCCGCAGTTCGGCACGCTCGAGGCCCTGTACCATCTCGGCCCGCTGTCGCTCGGTGAACTGGCCGACAAGCTGCTGGTCACGGGCGGAAACGTGACGTACGTGATGGATCGGCTCGAGGACCAGGGCCTCGTATACCGTTTCCGCCGCCCCGACGACCGGCGCGTCATCCAGGCCAAGCTCACGCCGGAGGGGCGCGAGTTGGTGGCCGACGTATTCCCGGGCCACGCCTCGTTCATCGAGCACCTGTCACGGCATCTGTCCACCGACGAACAGCATCAGTTGGCGGACCTCCTGAAGAAGCTCGGGACCGGCATCCAGAGCACGGACCTCTAGGGTCCAGCACGTCAGGCGGGCTGGGTCTCCGGCACGTCCAGGTCTACGGCGATTCCCCGGATCTCCAGGATCCTCAGCAGCGCCTCACCGATCTTGTTGTTCGGCGTCGACGCCCCGGCCGTGATGCCCAGGTCGAAGGGGCCTTCGGGTAGCCAATTCGTCTCCACCACCTCGTCGGCCGTGGGGTCGAGCTCGGGCTTGTGGCGAATGGTCCCCTGTTCCACGTCGATGCACGTGGCGTCTTCGACATGGAAGGTCGTGGTGTGCTGACGGCACAGGTGGGCCAGATGATTGGTGTTCGACGAGTTGTATCCGCCGATGACCAGCATGAGCCTCGGGGGCTCTTCCATCATCTCGGCCACCGCGTCCTGCCGTTCCTGCGTTGCGGAGCAGATGGTCCCGAAGGAACGGAAGTGGGTCGACGCGTGCTCGTCGCCGAAGCGTTCCACCATGGCCTCGTGAACCTTCCATCCGATGGCCAGCGACTCCTTCGCGAGCATGGTGGTCTGGTTCGCGACACCGATGTACTCCAGGTCCACGTCGGGGTCGAAGCCGGGTGACGCCTTCTCCTCGAAGTGGGCCATGAAGTCCTCACGGCTCAGGTGCCCGTCGCGCTTGGCGATGTAGTCGAAGAGCAGTCTTCCTTCCTCCATGTTCCGGACGATGATGTATTTGCCCCCCTCGTACTTGTTCACCTGTGAGGCCGTGGCCCTCGACTCCTCGTGGGTGTACTTGCCGTGGATGACGGCTGTGAAGCCGTCCTTGGCGTAGTTCTCGACCCGCTTCCACACATGGAGGACCGAGCCGCACGTGGTGTCCACCAGGATGCACCCGATCTCTCTCAACTCGTCGAAGTCGTGCAGCGTGACTCCGAACGCGGGTAGGATCACCACGTCGTCGGGGGTGATCAGGGAGAAATCGAAGGACCCGTCCTTCTCGGGGTAGATGAACGAGATCCCCATGTCGGTCATCCGCTGGTTCACGTGCGGATTGTGAATGATCTCGCCCACGAGATAGATCGTCTTGTCCGGAAACTTGTGGACCGTCTCGTACGCGTAGTCGACGGCCCGATCGACTCCGTAGCAGAAGCCGAACTCCTGAGCCAGTCGGACGGTGACGTCGCCGAAGGTGTCGGTGTAGCCACGCGAGCGGATTCGCTCCACCAGCGCGGATTGGTACTCGGCGTCGATGAGGGGTCGAAGCTCCTTCTTGAGCCCGAACCCCTTCCGGAAGTAGGTCTGCTCCATGAGCGGCCTGTGTTGCGATCTATGAGTGAGCGGGCGTGGGCCCGTGTCCCGAAGCTACACCCGGGCGTCGTTCCCGGTCCTGACAACTTCACGGCTCGTCGCGCCGACCTCAACCGTACTAGTGGGGCCGCCCGTTCCGGGTGTCGGTCGGTCACCCCGGGGGACACGGAAGTGAACCCCAAGGACCAACCCACGGGTAGGGACTCCCATGAACATCCTCGGGCGCCTCGCGCTGCTTTTCGTCATCGTGCCTGTCGTGGAGTTGATCCTCCTCATCCAGGTCGGTCAGCTGGTGGGACTGCTCCCTACCGTCGCCCTCGTGGTGTTCACGGGAGTCACGGGAGCGTGGCTCGCCCGGGCGGAGGGCGTCCGCGTTTTCTTCCAGTTCCAGCGTGAGTTGGCGTCGGGCCGGCTGCCGGGTCAGGCGCTTCTCGACGGCATCTCGGTACTCATTGGCGGTGCCTTTCTCTTGACGCCCGGCATCCTGACCGACGTGGTGGGTTTCTCGCTCCTCCTCCCCTTCACGCGCCGCCGCATCCAGACCCGCATCCGGAAGCGCCTCGAGGGACGCATCGCGGACGGGACCATCCGCGTGGTGACCATGGGGCGGGCGGGTGGCTTCGGGTTCGGCGGCGGGGGAACGAGCGCGGGAGGGGCCGGGCCCGCGGACACCGAGCCGGCGCCGACCGAGCGACTCGACCCCTCGAAGGGAATCGTCATCGAACGCGAGGACGGCTAGGGCGCCGTATTTCAGGTCCGATGCACTAGCTTCCGTCCATGTCCAAAGACATCGCATTTCTCGAGCGTCTCCTCGACGCGCCGGGGCCGTCGGGCTTCGAAACCCGCGCCGCACGTGTGTGGCGGGAAGAGGCTGCCGGCTTCGCTTCCGACGTCCGCGTCGACGTGAGCGGCAACTCCTTCGCCACCGTGAATCCCGGTGGCTCCCCGCGCGTCATGCTGGCGGGGCACATCGACGAGATCGGGCTGCAAATCACCCACGTGGACGAGGAGGGCTTCCTTTACTTCGACGGGATCGGCGGCTGGGACCCGCAGGTGCTGGTTGGTCAGAGGGTCACCATCCTGGGTCGCGAGGGCGACGTACCGGGCGTGGTGGGCAAGAAGGCCATCCATCTCCTGGAGGCGGAGGAGCGCACCAAGGCATCGAAGACCAAGCAGCTCTGGGTGGATGTGGGAGCAGCCGATCGGGACGGCGTCTCGGCCCTGGGCCTTCGGGTAGGAGACCCCATGGTCATCGCCCAGGGCATGGTCCGCCTGGCCCGCGACCTCATCGCCAGCCGAGCCATCGATGACCGGATCGGCGCGTTCGTCGTGCTCGAGGCTCTGCGGCTTCTCGCCGAGGACCCGGAGCCGTGCGCCGCCTCGGCGACGGCCGTCGCGACGGTGCAGGAAGAGATTGGCTATCAGGGCGGTGGCGCCCGAACCAGCGCGTA
The DNA here is from genome assembly GCA_937983085.1 of uncultured Gemmatimonadales bacterium. Lineage (GTDB taxonomy): Bacteria > Gemmatimonadota > Gemmatimonadetes > Longimicrobiales > Gaopeijiaceae > UBA2589. Next base: position 518 of record CALJKZ010000374.1, on the reverse strand, counting down.
CCAGCTCGAGCCCGACGTCGCCATCGTCGTGGACGTGACGTTCAGCACCGACGTGCCCGACATCGACAAGAAGGAGCTGGGCGAGCACGAACTGGGCGGTGGTCCGGTGCTCAGCCGGGGGTCGGCGGCCCATTCGGAGGTGTTCGAGCGCCTCGCCGCCGTGGCCGAGGCGGAGGGGATTCCCTACACCATCCAGGCCTCCCCCAAAGCGACGCGTACCGACGCCGACGGTATCCATCTCACCCGCCAGGGCGTGCCCACGGGCCTGATCTCAGTTCCAAATCGCTACATGCATTCGCCTAACGAGGTCGTGAGCGTCGAAGACCTGTTCAACAGCGCGCGCCTCATCGCGGCGTTCATCCGCGACCTGGACGAGAGCACCGACTTCACGCCGCGCTGACCTTCTCGGCGGCGGGGGGCGGGCGACCCGCGTGTCGGGCACGTTGACGCGATGTGGCGGTACTTCTACCCTTCGTGCCCGCTCGGGACGGGACCGCGGATTCCTCGCTCGGAGGACG
>CALJKZ010000373.1 GCA_937983085.1 uncultured Gemmatimonadales bacterium | reverse complement strand
CAGCAGATCGTCAAGATCGTCCACGACGAGCTGGCGAACCTCTTCGGCGAAGGCCGTCCGACCCTGGAGAAGGCGGCGTCGGGGCCCTCGGTCATCCTCATGGTGGGGCTGCAGGGTGCCGGTAAGACCACCACGGCGGCAAAGCTGGCCCGACGCCTCGGGCGTGAGGGCGCGACACCCATGCTGGCGGCCTGTGACCTCCAGCGGCCCGCGGCCATCGAGCAGCTTCAGACCCTGGGCACGCAGATCGGCGCTCAGGTCTTCGCCGGTGAGTTCGGGGCCGACCCCGTGGAGGCCGCCAGGTCCGCCAAAGCCAAGGCGGAGGAGACGAAGCACTCGGTCCTCATCGTCGACACCGCCGGGCGACTGCAGATCGACGAAGCGCTCATGGACGAGCTCGGGCGCATCAAAGAGGCCGTCTCGCCCACGGAGATCCTTCTCGTCGCCGACGCCATGACCGGACAGGAAGCCGTGACCATCGCCGAGGGCTTCGACGACGCCCTGGGCATCACCGGCATCGTCATGACGAAGATGGACGGCGACGCCCGGGGCGGAGCGGCGCTCTCCATCCGTGGCGTCACCGGCAAGCCCATCAAGTTCGTCGGTGTGGGTGAAGGCATCGACGACCTCGATACCGCCGATCCCGAGCGACTCGCCGGTCGGATCCTGCAGATGGGCGACGTGGTGGGCCTCGTGGAGCGGGCCCAGGTGGCCATCGACGAAGAGGAACAGGCCAAGCTCCAGGAGAAGGTCCTGGGCCAGGGGCGCTTCACCCTGGAGGACTTCCTGGTGGCCATGCGGCAGGTCCAGAAGATGGGCCCCCTCGATCAGCTCCTGAAGCTCATCCCCGGCGCCAACCGGATGAAGATTCCGGCGGCCAACATGGATCCCAAGCGGATGAAGCACGTCGAGGCCATCATCCTCTCCATGACCCCCGAGGAGCGCCGCAATCCCAGCATCCTCAACGGTTCGCGCCGAGCGCGGATCGCCAAGGGCAGCGGCCGTCCCGTGGCTGAAGTGAACCGCCTCCTCAAGCAGTTCAAGGAGATGCAGAAGTTCATGAAGCAGATGAAGGGGATGATGGGCGGAGGTGGAATGCCCGGGTTCTCGGGGATGCCCTTCGGGAGCTGACTCAGCGCGACCGCACGTACGCTCGGGAGAACCCGTCGTAGACGTTCTCGCCCAACGTCATGTTCTGCCCGTCCTCGGAGACCCACATCGCTTCCTCGATGGGACCGGCCCGAAGGACCCACAGGGGCTCGGCGCTGAAGATCGTCTCCCCGAGCTCGGCTTCGTACTCGGTGGTCCCGATGAGCGTGCCGTCCTCCTGGAAGTGTTGGATGGTCCCGCTGGCATCGATGACCATGTAGCCCGTGGCCTCGTCGCCCATGCCTTCGCCCGAGATGCCGCCGCTGGATCCGGCGTAGTACCATCGACCCAGATGGGACTCGGGTAGCGACGACTGGGCGTCGGCTCCGCACGCCATGACCAGGGCGATCCACGCAACGCGGATGGATGAACGAGCGAACGATGTGGCCGTCGATGTCATGAGGTCCATGGGGCCTCTGCGGTGTCCGGTCGGGGTTGTTCCACGATACGACGTCGCTCCGGATTTCGTTTGCACATTCCGCGGCCCATACTAGCGGCATGACTTCACCCACTAGCGGCTGCCCGGCGTCCGCAACGGCCGCTCCGGCCATCGTTTCCGTCGCGCTCGTCGCGCTCCTCTCCACGCCTGCGGTCGGGCTCGGCCAGCTCCCTCCGGCGCCCCAGGCGTGGGATCATCTGGTGTCCGACTGGAGAGAGGGCGTGGAGCGGGAGGACATCGTGGGAGCGTCCCTCGGCCTCGTCCGCGACGGTCGGCTCGTGCAGCTCGAAACCCATGGCCTCGCCGACCGTCACGCGGGGCGAGCCGTCGACGAGGAGACCATCTACCACTGGGCGTCCATCACCAAGACGTTCACCGCCGTGGCCATCATGCAGCTCCGTGACCGGGGGCTTCTCGACCTGGACGACCCCATCGTGGAGTACGTGCCGGAGCTTCGTGGCGTCCACAACCCCTTCGGCTCCATGGAGGCGATCACCCTGCGCCACCTCCTGAGCCACTCGGCGGGGTTCCGAGGCAGCAGCTGGCCCTGGGCGGGAAGCGAGCCGTGGCACCCCCACGAGCCCACCGAGTGGAGCCAGCTGGTGGCCATGATCCCGTACACCACCATCCACTTCCAGCCCGGCTCGCGATACAGCTACTCGAACCCGGGGATCATCTTCCTCGGGCGGGTCATCGAGGCGGTGTCGGGTGACGTGTACGAGGCGTACATCGACAAGAACGTCTTCCGGCCGCTGGGCATGCGGGCGGCGTACTTCGACGTCACGCCATGGCATCTCCGTGATCGACGGTCCAACCACTACTTCGTGCGCGACGGGACTCCCGAGGCCGGCGGGCTCGACTTCAACACGGGCATCACCGTCTCCAACGGAGGGCTCAACGCGCCGGTACCCGACATGGTGCGGTACATGGCGTTCCTGACCGGTGCGCCGGTGGACGGAGTGGACGCCGACGCGGTTCTCGCCCGGGCGTCGTTGGAAGAGATGTGGGAGCCGGTGGTCCCCATCGGCGACAGTCCCCTCGGTGAGGGATCCATGGGGCTTTCGTTCTTCCTCCACGACAAGCACGGAGATCGGGTGGTGGGGCATACCGGCACCCAACGGGCCTTCTACTCCTTCTTCTACTTCGATCCCGACGAGGGGATCGGTGTCATCGCGGCCTTCAACACGGGGCCGGGTGACGAGAGCGGGCCCGACACCAACGGCCTCCGCGTGCGCGCGTCGACCCTCGTTGTCGACGAACTTTTCCCCGCGTTGAGGGCATCCCGGTGAGCCTGGATCGCCGGACCTTCCTACGGAGGGCCGCCGGGGTGGTGCTCGCCCCATCGGTGGCCGGGCTGGCGTGTGGAGGTGAGGGATCGGGGAGTGCAGGCGCCGCGGGTGCAGGAGCGACGGCCGGAGGGGGTGGGGCTGCGCCCGGGTCGGAGCTCGTCCGCCTTCCCTGGGCGCCCTACGACGACGCCTTCGTCGTCGATGCCCTCGCCGGGCCCCTCCAGTTCAACATCCCCCAGGGCACGCTCCCCCTCGGTCCCGAGGCCCTCGGTGCCGTGCGCACCTCGGGCATCACCGCGGTGAACATCACGGTGAACGGTCGGGGCGAAGGAGAGATGAGCGCGTACGAGGCCACCCTGGGCCGGATGGCTGCGTGGTCGCGGGAGGTCGAAGCGCACCCCGACGTCCTGTCTCCGGGACGATCCGTGGCGGACATCGCGGCTGCGAAGCAGTCGGGTGCCCTCGCCCTCGTATACGGGCTCCAGGACGGCGTGCCCTTCGAGGACGACCTCGACCGGCTCGATACGCTCTACGACGAGGGCGTCCGGATCATCCAGCCGACCTACAACGTCCAGAACCAGCTTGGCTCGGGCTGCCTGGCGCCGGAGGACACGGGCCTGACCGCGCTGGGCCGGGAGGCGGTGACCCGCATGGAGGACGCGGGGATCCTCGTCGATCTGTCCCACTGTGGTCCCCGGACGACGCTGGACGGTCTCGAAACCGCCCGGGGCCCCATCTCCATCACCCATTCGGGATGCACCGCCGTCTACGACCATCCTCGGAGCAAGGACGACCGGACGCTCCGCCTCCTAGCCGAAGCAGGCGGTGTGGTGGGGATCTACTTCATGCCCTTCCTCAACCCCGCCGGGGCGCCCACGGCGGACGACGTCGTTCGCCACGTGGAGCACGCTCTCGACGTGTGCGGCGAGGACCACGTGGGCATCGGCACCGATCAGGGCATCGTGCCGTTGGACGTCAGCGGCGACTTCCAGGAGCAGTTCGACGTGGTGTCGGCCCGCCGGGCGGCAGCCGGAATCGCGGCCCCCCGGGAGGACACGATTCCCTACGTGCCCCAGCTCAACCACCCCCGGCGCCTGGAGGCCGTGGCGGGCCTCATGGCAGAGCGTGGCCACGCGCCGAGGGTCATCGAGAAGGTGCTCGGAGCCAACTTCATGCGCCTGTTCTCCGAGGTGTGGACGTGAACGACGAACGCGCTGCCCTCCGCCACATGCTGGCCATCATCGCCTACCGGGGCGGCAAGGTCCTTCGGAACGCTCCCGAGGGGTTCGGGTCGACGTCGGTGGGGCACGGTTCACGAACGGCGGTGCAGATCCTGGCCCACGTCGGCGACCTCTTCGACTGGGCGTCGGCGCTGGCGGCCGACGGCGAACACCGATGGCACGCACCACGGGCATACGACAGGCGAGACGAGGTAGACCGATCC
>CALJKZ010000372.1 GCA_937983085.1 uncultured Gemmatimonadales bacterium | reverse complement strand
CGCGTCGGCGCCCTTCAGATCGAGCCGACCCGGGCGGCGGGTGGCCGCACCCTCGACCGCGTCATCCAGCTCGTGGAGGAAGCCCAGACGGTGAAGGCTCCGACGGAGCGGTTCACCGACCGATTCGAGCGGGTGTTCGTGCCCGTCGTACTGGTCTCGGCCGTCGCCCTGGCCGTCGCGCCGCCGCTGCTCGGCATCTGGTCGTGGAGTACCGCCCTCTACCGATCGATGGCCCTCCTGGTGGCCGCGTCACCATGCGCCCTGGCCATAGGGACGCCGTCGGCCGTGCTCGCCGGAATCGCTCAAACGGCGCGGAACGGGGTGTTGATCAAGGGGGGTGTCCACTTGGAAAAGCTGGGGGCGGTGGCCGCCCTGGCGATGGACAAGACGGGGACGCTCACCGTTGGCCGTCCGGAGGTATCGGACGTCGTTCCCGCCTCGGCTGTCTCGGAGGACGAGCTTCTCACCATCGCCGCGGCGGTCGAGCGTAACTCACAGCACCCCCTCGCCGAGGCTGTGGTACGCGAGGCTGAAGAGCGGGGGCTCGAGTTGCCGGAAGCGGGTGATCTCGAGAGCGTAACGGCTCGAGGCGTCCGTTCCACGGTTCAGGGCACCACCGTCGAAATCGGTAGCCTGCGCCTGTGGGAGAAGGCGAACGTCACGGTACCCGACGAGATCCGCTCGGGCGTCGATCGCCTTGCGGAGTCGGGACGCAGCGTCATGGCGGTGCGTTATGGGGATCGGTGGCTCGGAACCCTCGGCGTGTCCGACCGGCCGCGCACCGGCGTGGCTGCCGTTCTCGATCAGATCCGAGCCTTGGGAGTTGGCACCCTGATCATGATCACGGGGGACAACGAGGGGGTTGCTCGCGCCATCGCCCGCGAGGTCGGGATCGACGAGGTGCATGCCGATCTGCTCCCCGAAGACAAGGTCGGCGCGGTACAGGCCCTGCTCGATCGACACGGTGACGTTGCGATGATCGGAGACGGCGTCAACGATGCCCCGGCGCTGGCCACGGCAACGGTCGGCATCGCGATGGGAGGAGCCGGAACCGCGGCCGCCCTGGAGACCGCCGACGTCGCGTTGATGGGAGACGAGCTCGCCGGCATCCCCTTCGCCATCGGCCTGTCGCGGCAGACACGCAGGATCATCCAGCAGAACCTGGCCATCTCACTCGGCGTGATCGCCCTCCTCATTCTTGCGACCACGACCGGTCTTTTCGGCATCGGTCCGGCCGTACTGGTCCATGAAGGCAGCACGCTCCTGGTCGTGGGCAATGCGCTGCGTCTGCTGCGATACCGTAACGGCCTGGAGGGCTGAAGCCGCGAGAGCTAGTCCTGGTAGCGAGGGTTCGATCGGTCGGGTTGCGTCGGCCAGTCAGAGGAGATCCCCTGGCTACACAATACGATGAGTTGGGCCGGCTCAGCGGACCGACAGTTTCCGGACGTCGCTTCCCGCATCCCGTACGATCCTCCACGCCGAGTGCACGAAGAGTCCGGCGATGGCAGCGGCGGCGCCCAGATCGGGCCAAGGCGTCTCTGACCAGAAGACCATGAAGGCGGCGAGGACGACCGCCGCATTGCCGAGCGCGTCATTGCGGGAGAAGAGCCACACTGCGCGCACGTTCACATCCCCTCGTCGATGTGGTATCAGCACGACTGCGGATGCCACATTAATGACCAGCGCCACGACCCCCAAGGCGCCCATGATCTCCGCATTTGGCTGTTGGGTAACCAGGACCCGATACGCGGCATTGGCCAGGACAGCGATCCCCAAAGCGCCTAGAAAGAGGCCCTGGAGGAGAGCGGCTCGTGCCCGCCAGAGGTCGCCCCACCGGATGGCCAACAGTCCGATCAGCGTGATGGCCCCGTCGCCGAGGAAATCCAGCGCATCGGCCTTCAGCGCCTGACATCCGGACACAATCCCGCCGAACACCTCGAGGATCCCGTAACCTACGTTCAGGCCGACGACGATCCACAGCGCTCGCCGGTATCCTGGGTCACGGTGAGTGGCGCGTTCTGAGTTCTTGCTGGCAACGCTTCCGGACGCTGGACCTGGCTCCATGAAAGCTCCCTCACCCTATCCGTCAGGGTGCACGGGGTCGCCCGCGAACCACCCATAGATGGTCGGCAAGACGAACAACGTGAGTAGCGTCGCCGTCACCAGACCTCCGATGACGACCGTCGCGAGTGGCCGCTGGACCTCGGCCCCCGCGCCCGTGG
>CALJKZ010000371.1 GCA_937983085.1 uncultured Gemmatimonadales bacterium | reverse complement strand
CGTCGGGACCGCCCCAGGCCACCTCGGCGTCGACGCGCCGGCGTTGGCTGAACGCCGTGGCGAGGATGGGGCTGGGCTCCGGTTCCGAGGTGGTGGGTGTCGGCTGCAGCGGGAGGGTGGCGTTGTAGCGGCTGCCGCCCGCGGTGACGGTGAGGTCGGCTGCGCCGAGGCGACCCTCGTACGCGGCCGACGCGGCCTCGTTGCTCCACTCGGCGTCGGAGCCGTCGCGGCCGAAGTCGAGGCGCACCGACTCGCCGTTGAGGAATCCCGTGGCTCGCACCCGATGGCCCTCCGCGGGCTCGGCGTCGGCCCGGAGAAGGAGATCTTCGTAGCCGTACGGACGCTCGCCCCCGAGGGGTGTCCGTCCCAGATCGTGGAGCGTGCGCGCCGAGGCGAGGAGGCCGGCGTTACCCCCCATGGGAATCTCGGCAGCCGTGGACGCAGACAGGAGGTCCACGGCTCCGGTGACCCGCACTCGGTCTCGGCGCGGCGACCGTGTCCGGAGGTCGAGGATGTGGGTCAGGCCACCGTCGTACCGAGCCGGCGCGCCGCCCACGTGCAGGTCGGCGCCCCCCATGACCGTGGGCTCGAAGCTCCGGAGCAGGCCCGCGACGTGAAAGGGAGTGTAGACCGGGATGCCGTCCAGCAGGACCAGCTTGAGGTCCGTCGTGCTCCCCCGCATGAAGAGGACGTCGGTGGGGTCCGCGGGGTCGTTGCCAGGGAGGCTCTGCACCGCGTCGGCGAGCCCCGACTCACCGAGGGACGGCGAAATCTCCAGAAGCTTCACTTCCAGTTCGGGATCGGCGGTGACCGCCAGGCCCTGCGCCGCGTCCCCCGTGCCGGAGCGTACGAGAGCGTCGGCGACGCGTGTATTCACGTCGATGCCTTCCACCTCGATGGGTGCCGCCGTGAGCTCGAGGTCGACCCGAAGCGTACGCCCCGCCGAAGCGTGGACCGTCATGTTCACGGCGTGGTGGCCGGGGTGCGCCACCCGCACAGCGAGGCGGCCTGGGGGCAGGCCCTCCGCCAGGTACCGCCCGGCTTCGTCCGTTTCCACCAGAAACCGGCGCTGAGGCGTGCGGATATCGACGAAAGCTCCCGCGAGGGGACGGATGCGGTCGCCGAAGCGGCCGCGGACACTCCCGGATATGCTCGCTCCGGTGGAGTCGGCCACGGTCGACGCTGCCACGACACGCGACGGGTCCTGGGCGAACCCTTCGCCGACCAGGGTCGCTAGGGCGAGCAGCCCCACCAAGGGGCTCAGGAGAAGGCCTCGGTTCATCCTTGTCCTACGGTGAAGACGATTCCGTTCGGGTCGCGGGAAACGACTTCCCCCTGGACGCGCACAGCGCCGTCCACCCGACTCAGAACCATACGCCCGTTGGCCTCGATGATGATCGGCTCGGGCCCGGTGGGTAGTCCGATACGCACGTCACCCTCTCGGACGTCGACGCCCACGCCGGACGACGATACCGCGTAGTACGAGTCGGAGGCGGCCACCACCGACGCCCGATCTCCCTCGACCCAGACCACCTCGATGCGTTGGTCCGGCTGCACCGACGTGAGTCGGATGGTGAGGCCCCCGGCAGGGACGGTCAGCTCCACCCCCTCGGGAGAGGCCACCTCGACGGGAGGAGGCGACTCCACCACCGCCGCGTCGGTCCCGGCGTCGCCGGACAGCCATCCGCGGAGAGGCGAGTTGGGCATGGCGTACACGGCTCCCGACGCCAGGAGCACGAGGGCCGCGGCGCGGCCCAGGGACCGAGACAGGCCCGGTGCCGGGGTGCGGCGCTCCTCGCGGCGGGCGTCCAGTCGCCGCCGTACCGCCGCCTTCGCGGCATCCACGTCGATGGGAGGTCCTCCGTCGAGGGACCGCAGTGCAAAGGCCACGGCATCCGCCCGCTCCTGGGCCGCGGTGAGCGCGGCGGCACAGGTCGCGCACTCGTCCACGTGCTCGCGGGCGTCGGCATCCACGAGGCCCCGGTCGCGGAGGGCGAGGATGGTCCCTTCGTCCAGGTGCGTCATACCCGCTCTCCCGGGACGCACGCCTCGGCGAAGCGTGCTTCGGCCCTGGCCAGCAGCGTACCCATGGACGTGGCCGCGACGCCGACGGCGTCGGCGATTTCCTTGTAGCTGAACCCCGAGTACCGCATCAAGAGGATCTCCCGATCTCTGGTGGCGAGGCGCTCGAGCGCCGCACGGGCGCGTGCTCGATCCTCGCTACGTTCGAGGCTCCGTTCGGGGGTATCCCCCGGTGTCGGTTCCACCGGATTCTCCTCCAGAAGCCTCCGTCGATTCGTATCGACCCGGTACCGGTCCCGCACCAGATGCGTGGCCGTGGTGAAGAGCCAGGCGCGCAAGCCATCGCTCGTGCCCTCGATTCCGTGATCGAACAGGCGCACGAAACTCTCCTGGGCCACGTCCTCCGCCGCGTCCGGATCCCCGGTCAGGCGGCGGCAGTAGCGGACCAGTCCAGGATAGTGCGCTTCGAACGTCGTATCGAAGTCCACGGATCGGCAGCTCGCCTCGTCCTGGTTCGTTCATCGATGCCTACGTCGGCTTGCTACACCGCCGCGAGCCGGTTGGGTCGACGAGGGAACGAGCAGGAGGCCCGGTGTGTGACGCTTCCGAGTCCGATCAGACGGGGAGCACGCGCTCGATGGCCCGGGCGGAGGTGCGGTACGTAGCCAGGACGACGGCGAAGGCCACGGCCGTGCCCACACCCGTCCGCAGTGCGTAGGACGTGAAGATCGCGCCCGTGAAGAGCGCCTCCAGGCCGGCGGCGAGGATGAGGCCGCACGTGACGACGATGGTGAGCGTCGCGGCCCGTCGCGTGAGGCGTGAAGGATCCGGGCCCTCACGGTGCAGCACCGACATGGCGAGCCCGGTGAAGAATCCGATGATGCCGATGTCGAGGATGATGGGACGCCACGCGACGTCGGGCTCGGGGAAACCGGTGACGGCCACGAGCATGTTCGCACCGATGAGGACAGCCAGGGACCCGATGAGGATGACGAGCGCGGCGAGGATCCACATGAGCGCGTCCCGGTCACCCTCTGTGGACATCCGCCACGCCCGGTGCATGTGCATGACCACCATCCCGGCGGCGGCCAGGCGGACCAGGTCCATGGCGGGGCTGAGGCCCGCGTCGCTCAGGTCGTTTCCGGAGGCCAGGGTCCCTCCCCAGAGGACGGCAAGCACCACCGCACCCACCGCCGCCGGCGCCAGGTCCCGACGCATGAACACGCCGATGTGGTGGAAGGGCATCAAGACCGCCGGTTGGGTGGCCCACGGCCGGAGTTCTTCCTCGGTGAGGGGCCGCGGGAAGATGGCGGTGAAGCGCAGGAGAGCCGCCAGTCCCACGACTTCGACGAGGAGGAAGTGGGCCTCGAAGATCCCGCGCTCCAAGCCCGGAGCCGAGGGGCTGAGGAGTAGGGTCACGCCCGGGTACGCCATGAGGTAGCTCCACGAGCCGAACGCCAGGGCGAGGGCGAGGGACGAGTCGGCGCGGCGTCCTTCGTTGAGGGAGAGGAGGACGGCGAGCACGGAACACACCGCGGAAACGAACGCATGGGCCGCCAGCAGGAGCACCGTCGCCCGGTCGACGTTGCGCGCCACTGTGGCCGTCAGTCCCAACGAGTGCCACCAGAGGGCGTCGAGATAGGCCAGGTGTCCGGAGATGCCAGCCACGGCCAGCAGAATGACCACGATACGCAGACTGATCGACAGAGCGGTCATTCTGGCTCGGGTGCTCCGGTCACGAGGAGGGGCGACGACTCCATAGTGCCGTTCCAAGGGGCGTCGCGACAAGGTCGCTTCGGTCGCACCGCGGGCGCGAATGGGCCAGATTGGCCGACCGCCTCGCCACCACCCCCTTCTACCGCCTCGACCTACGGCCACCCATGAAGAAGCTCTTCACTCCCCTCGCCATCACCGTCGCCCTCGCCGCCGCCGCCGGGCTGACGCCCATGGGTACCGCGGATCTCGCGGCGCAGGAGGCCCGCGCCCGGTGGGAACGCATGTGCCAGATCCGCGCCGAGAAGTTCGATCTCGTCCTGCCGACGGCGATGGCCGACAACGACCTCGACATGTGGATCGTCGTCATGCGCGAGGGTCTCCTCGATCCGCTCTGGGAGGCGTTGGGGCGTGGCTACGTGGGCGATTGGGCCTACTACGTGTTCACGCACCAGGGAGACCGCGTCGAGCGCGCGGCCCTCGGGGTTGGCGGGTACCGGCTGGAGGAGTGCGGCGTCTACGACTACTTCGGGGGTGCCGGCGAACTCGCCGCCTTCGTCGCCGAGCGTGACCCGGCCAGAATCGGGGTCAACATGGCCGAGTCCATCGGGGGAGCGGACGGGCTGTCCCATACCTCCTACCTGCGGCTTCGCGAGACCCTCGGACGGTACGGGGAGCGCCTGGTGTCGGCGGAGCGCTTCGTGTCCGACTTCAGGGCGACGCGCACAGCCATCGAGATCGCCACCTTCGCCGAAGCAGGGGAGATCAGTCGGGAGATCGCGGAACGGGCGTTCTCCAACGAGGTGATCACACCCGGCGTGACCACCCTGGAGGATGTCGCCTGGTGGATGTCCGACGAACAGCTGCGGCGGGGTCTGGGATCGTCCTTCGACATGCCGTCGGTCTACATCACGGGCCCGGAGGGCATCGAGGCCACGTCCAGCGACCGCATCATCCAGCGTGGGGACCTCCTCATGCTGGATTGGGGCGTGGGCTTCCTCGACTTCTATACCGACATGAAGCGAGTCGCCTACGTGCTGCGTGAAGGGGAGACGGAGCCACCCGCGGGGATTCGACACGCCTTCCAGCGCGCGCTCCAGGTGCGCAACGTCATGAAGCGGACCATCAAGCCCGCGCCCACGGCGCAGGCGGCGGTGGACGAACTCTGGGACGCCATCGTGGATGCGGGCTTCAACCGAATCGACTTCAACCAGCCCACAGACGATCCGTCGGTCACCGACGTGGTCATCGGTCCCCACTCGGTGGGGAATTGGGGGCACGGACTGGGTCCGTCGCTGGCCTTCTTCAACCCCACGCGTCTGACGTACGAACTCCGGCCGACGACGCTGATTTCCATCGAGCTCTTCGCATACACCGCCAACCCCGAGTGGGACAACGCCAAGATCAGAATCCCGCTCGAAGACGACGCCGTGATCACGGAACGTGGTGTGGAGTGGCTCTACCCGGTGGCGGACGGGATCCTGGTGGTCAAGTGAACCAGCAGGCGGCGGAGGGCGGGGCGGAGTCCCCGGAAGGTGCCGGGGAGGGATGAGCCGGATCTTCGAGGGCGTGGAGGCCCTCACCTTCGACTGCTACGGCACCATCGTCGACTGGGAAACCGGCATCCTGGCGGCGGCCCGTGAGCTCCTCGGCGTCGTAGCGGTCGGGGCTGACGGGGTACTGGAGTGGTACGGCCGCCCCGAGCCCGAGGCCGAGCGGCCTGCCTTCCGGCGCTATCGCGACGTCCTCGCGGACGTGGCACAGCGGATGGCGCGGTCGGCCGGTCGTTCGGTGTCCGACGACGAAGCGGCCCGCTTCGCTGCCTCGGTCCCGCTGTGGCCTCCCTTCGCGGACTCCAGGGCTGCTCTGCAACGGCTCTCGTCACAGTACCGGCTGGCCATCGTCTCCAACGTCGACGACGACCTCTTCGAGGGAACCGCCCGACGTCTCGGCATCGACTTCGATCCCGTCGTCACCGCTGAGCAGGTGGGATGCTACAAGCCCGAGCCGGACCACTTTCACGAAGTGCTGCGTCGCCTCGATCTGCCCCTGGACCGCGTGGTGCACGTTGCCCAGAGCCTCTATCACGACGTCGCGCCGGCCACGGCCCTCGGCTTCCGGTGCGTGTGGGTGGACCGTCGACAGGGGCGTCCCGGCTCGGGAGCGACTCCGCCGGCCGAAGCTACGCCTGACCTCGTCGTTCCCGACCTCGCCGCCCTCGCGCGGGAGGCGGGGGTCTGACGGCGGCCTGCACGAGCCATAAACCTCGCAGGCGGGATGGCGAGACTATACACTTCACACTCCGACGAACCGTGCCGCCTGCCTGAAGCGGTGAAAGCCTTCTCTGACGCGTGCGTTCATGCGATTCGCCTACATCGATTCGAACGGTAACGAAGTCCCCATTCCCAGTGTCGATGCCCTGGCACTGCGTATCGAATTGGGTGCCATCACGGAGAACACACAGCTCTACGACGCACAGGCCGACGAATGGGGACCGGCGCACTCGCATGAGATTTTCCACACCCTGTCCCGTGACGCGGCCGGGGACGACGGCTTCGTCGCTCCGCCGCCGGTTGCTCCGCCGCCGGTAGCCGCTGCGCCCTCGGCGGGGTCCGGCGCGGCGGTCGATACAGAGCCGACTCCTCCGGCGGAGGAGCCACAGGGCTCCGATTCCGGGAGCGTGGAGATCGACGACACGCCCGAGGTCGCCGCCGAGCCGGAGCCGCCCGCCGAAGAGGAGGCCGCGGAACCGGAGGACGACGAGAGCTTCGGGCTCACCCTGGCCGAAGCCCCGGAGGAGCCCGAGGAGGAGACGCCGGCGGAGGACGAAGGGGACCTCGGCCTCACCCTCTCCGACGACATGCTGGCGTCCGAGCCTCTCGATCTGGCCCCGGACGGCGGAGACGACGACTACGCGGCCATGAATCTGTCTCCAACGGCTGACGACGCAAGCGACTAAGAGGCCGTGTTCGATTTCGGGGGCATGGAGGGCGGTCTCGAGTTGGAGGAGACGTTCGAGTCGCCGGCCGAGGAGACCATGGACCTCTCGCCGCCGGCGGGTGGCGTCGAGGATCTCTCGGGAGACATGGACCTCGAGACGTCCATGTCCTTCGATACCGTTGGATTCGACGACGAGGGCAACACGTACCTCGA
>CALJKZ010000370.1 GCA_937983085.1 uncultured Gemmatimonadales bacterium | reverse complement strand
CCCTGACGCGCCAGCAGCACCGGAACCGTCAGCGTGGTCCCTACGCGAAGGAAGCGCGGCCGAACGTCCGGGTTGGCGGCTTGCAGGTCGCGGACACTCACGCCGTAGCGCACGGCGATGTGCGACAGCGTCTCGCCCGCCTGGACGGCGTGCTCCACGACGGTCATGCGGCGGTCCGCCGGAACCTGGGCATACCGTTCGCGAAATCGGTCGCCGTGTCCTGCCGGCACCCGGATCGTCACTTCCTCGCCAGGCGGGGTGAAGCCGCGATAGAACTCGGGATTCAGGCGCCGGATCTCGTCTTCGTCCACGCCCGCGGCCTCGGCCAGAACATCGAAGGTGGTCCCGTCCGGCACCCCCACCTCGTCGAATCGGAAGGAAGCGTCGGGCTCGATAGGAGCGTACCCGTACTGGTGCGGTTGCTGTGCCACCAGGATGGCGCCCACGAGCTTGGGGACGAACTCCCGCGTCTCCCGCGGCCAGTGCCTCCTCAAGGCCCAGAAGAGGCTGTCCGAAGGCTGAGCGAGCGGCGCGTTCTCCCTGAGAATGCGCCGGGTTCGGTTGGGTCCGCCGTTGTAGGCCGCCAGCGCGAGGAACCACGAGTCGAACTCGCCGTGGAGCTCGTCGAGGAAGGCCACCGCAGCCGTGGTGGACCGAAACGGATCCCGACGCTCGTCGATGAACGGGCCCACCTCCATTCCGTGCTCCCTGGCCGTGCCCGCCATGAACTGCCACATGCCCACCGCAGCCGCATGGCTCCGCGCGCCGGGGTTGTACCCGCTCTCGATGAGGGGCAGGTACCGCAGGGACGGCGGGAGCCGACGGGCCGCGAGCGCGGAGTCCACCGTCTGCTCGAACGCACCCATCCGTCGGACGAAGTCGGGGAACCATCGACGCGCCGAGTTCCCCCAGTAGTCGAGCCAGTCGTCCAGAGCCTCGTTGAAGGCCTCGTCCCTCAGGAGGGGAGAGGCCAGCAACTCGTCCACCATGGGCTCCCCTTCAGGGGGCGCGAGATAGGCCACGTGCACCGGCGGGCCGAGATCGGCGGGCACCACCTCGATGTCCGGCGTCTGGATCACGGCGGGCGAGAGGTTGAGCTCCGGCTCACCGCCCCCGGGAAGAAGCGAACATCCCGTCGCCACCAGGAGCCACACCCCACCCGACCCCATGATCGCCGTGCGTCCTGTCAATCCGGAACGTCGTGGGCGGGCCGTGGTCAAGGGACGATAGCGGGGCTCAGAGGTGGTAGTTCGGTGCCTCGCGGGTGATGGTCACGTCGTGGGGGTGGGACTCGCGGAGTCCACCCGTGGTCACCCGATTGAAGCGCGTCTCGGTGCGAAGCTCGTGGATGCTTCCCACGCCGCAATATCCCATGCCGCTCCGGAGTCCGCCAATGAGCTGGTAGATGGTGTCGGAGACCGGCCCCTTGTAGGGCACCCGCGCCTCGATCCCCTCGGGCACGAGCTTGCGCTGCTCCACCTCGCCGCCCTGGAAGTGGCGATCCGCCGATCCTTCCTCCATTGCGGACAGTGAGCCCATCCCCCGGACGGTCTTGAAGCGTCGACCCTCCAGAAGGAAGGTCTCGCCCGGCGATTCGTCCGTCCCGGCGAACATGGAGCCCATCATGACCGAGTGTGCCCCGGCCGCCAGGGCCTTCACGATGTCGCCGGAGTAGCGGATGCCCCCGTCGGCGATGACCGGAAGATCGTCGTCGACGCCGGAGACCGCGTCCATGATGGCCGACAGTTGGGGAAGTCCGACGCCGGTGACCACCCGCGTGGTGCCGATAGATCCGGGTCCGACCCCCCCCTTCACCGCCTCGCCCCCCCACCCCGCCAGCGCTCGGGCCCCCTCGCCGGAACCGACGTTGCCGCCTACCAGCTGGACGTCGGGGAAGCGCTTACGGATGCGCCGGATGGCCTCGAGGACACCCTCGGAGTGGCCATGCGCCGTGTCCACTACCAGCACGTCCACCCCGGCCTCCACGAGCATCTCCGCGCGGGTGACGTCGGCTGCGGACGCCCCCACCGCGGCACCTGCCCGCAGTCGGCCGTGCTCGTCCTTGCACGCGTCCGGATACATCCGGCGCTTGAAGATGTCCTTGACGGTGATGAGGCCCTTGAGCCGGCCGTCATCGTCCACAACCGGGAGCTTCTCGATGCGGTGCTCGTGAAGGATCTCCTGGGCCTGCTCCAGCGTCGTGCCCACCGGCACGGTGACCAGGTCCTCGGAGGTCATCACCACCGAAATGGGCTTCTCCAGATCGGTCTCGAACTGGAGGTCCCGATTGGTGATGATCCCGACGAGCCGACTGCCCTCCTCCACGATGGGTACGCCGCTGATGGAGAAGCGGGACATGAGGGCATGAGCGTCCTTCAGCTTCGCGTCGGACGGCAGCGTGATGGGGTTCAGGATCATGCCACTCTCCGACCGCTTCACCCGGTCGACTTCCTCCGCCTGCTTCTCCGGAGGGAGGTTCTTGTGGATGATCCCCAGGCCGCCCTCCCGCGCCATCTGGATGGCCATCCGCGACTCGGTGACGGTGTCCATGGCGGCGGCGAGGAGGGGGATCTTCAGCTCGATCCCACGGGTCACCTTCGACGAGACGTCGGTGTCCTTGGGGTGAACCCGCGAATGCCCCGGAATGAGGAGGACGTCGTCGAAGGTGAGGGCTTCCTTGACGATCCGGTGGTGGTTGGGCCCGTCAGTCATCGATGGTATCGGCCTTTCAGGATATGCGAGCGCCCGCTTCCGCCATGACCTCGAGGTCGTGCGGGAGCGGGCGTGAGATGGCTCTCCAGGGAGCGTTCGGTCGTTCCATAGGAGAGGATATTCGGACGGCCCTGGGAGGTCAACGCCGCCTCAGGACCCGGACGCACCTCCCGTCCCCGCGTCTGCTCCATCGCCCGGCTGCACCGTCTCGGAGACCCCGGAGTCGTCCCCGTCGGCCGGGCGAGAGGGGGTCGAGGGTGACGGCCGCCGGTCGGAGCGATCGTTCGCTTCGGTCTCGCCTCCCCGCGTCGATGTCGGCTGCGCGCCCGACGGACGACCGGCGGCGGCCCGGCGCTTCCGGGGGTCGGCCTCGAACGTCTGTGCTTCGCCCGCCTCGGCTGGCGCAGCCGGCCCTTCCGAGGTCGCCGGCCCTCCCTCGTCCACCTCGAGCGCCTGCCCCAGATCGCCGAGGATCTGCCGGCCCGCCGACGACACACCCGACAGAACCCGGTCGGCGGCGGAGATGAGCTGGAAGGCTTCCCGGATGGTGTTCGGGCTCACCGCGCGCCGCCGGAGCTTGTCCTCGAGTCCCTCGGCGAACTTCTGGAGCCCGGAGGTGGAGACCCCCTCGGCCGTCACGTACTTGGACTCGAGAAACTCGATGTAGTCGAGGACCTGGTAGACCTGGTCGTCAGGAAGACTCTCGATCTTCCTGAGAAGACGTTGTCTGAGGACGTCGTGCATTGGTGGGAGCCCGTAGAGGAGACTGTGGCCCCGGGAAGTGCCCGGCTGCCTAAGTCTAACCCCCACCGATGTTGAAGGCAGCCTTGCTCGTTTCGGCAATCCCGATAACGTCCACCCATGCCCTTTCTGCCTCTTCGCCCCGTTCCGGTGGCCGACGCGGCCGCAGATCTCTACGACGAGTGGCTGGCCTGGCTCCGCGAAGCCCTCGACGACCCGGCCTGCGACCGGAATGAGCTCTGCCGCGCCGTCCTCACGGACATCTACTACCCGGAGGCGTCGGAGGTCGACCCGTCCGCGCTTTCACCGACGGCTCGCGTGGCTCTGGCGCAGATGGACCCGCGTAATGTCACGCTGGAGCCCGAGTACTACGAGGAGATCGACCTCGACCGGTACGAACCGCGAAAGCCCCTCCTCTGGCTCTGGGAGATGTTCGACCGAAGCGCCCTAGGAGAGAACGTCGAACTCGGCGTCCACTTTCGCCGGATTCTGGCGAGGCACGTCTTCGGGCGGGGCGGCAAGAACTTCAAGGCTTTCACTCACGTGCGTTTCTCGTACGGATACAACATGGAGGTGGGCGACGGAGTGGTGATCCACCGCCACGTCCTCATGGATGACCGGGGAGGTATCGAGATCGGCGACGGTGCGTCGGTGTCCGACTTCGCCAATGTCTACTCCCACTCCCACAACATCGTGGACGGGCGCATCGTCTACCTCCCGAAAACCCGGATCGGGAAAGGAGCGCGGATCACTTACCACGCCACCATCCTCGCAGGGACGACGGTGGCTGAGGACTCCATGGTGGGCGCGGGCTCCATGCTGACCAAGAGCACCGAGCCCCACTGGGTCTACGTAGGAGTCCCCGCCCGGAAGGCCAAGGAGAAGCCGGCGGACGAGCGGGCCTCGAAGGATCACCCCACCGTCGACCCCATGGCCGACGACTAGCGCCGCCTCTCCTCTCGCCTACAGGAGTGGCGTCTCAGCCCTCCTCCTCGTGCTCCTCCTGTAGACGCTTCACCACCGCCGGATCAGCGAGGGTCGTGGTGTCGCCCACTGCCCTGCCCTCTGCGATGTCCCGTAGAAGACGGCGCATGATCTTCCCGGAGCGGGTCTTGGGGAGGTCGGCGGTCAGCACGATGAGCTCGGGCTTGGCGATGGCGCCGATCTTGGCGCCCACGTGCTCCCGAAGTTCGGCCACGAGGTCGTCCGATCCGTCCACGCCCTCCTTCAGCGTAACGAACGCGGCGATGGACTCACCCTTGATGTCGTGTTTCTTGCCCACCACCGCCGACTCGGCGACGGCATGGTGGTCCACCAGGGCGCTCTCCACCTCGGCGGTACCGATCCGATGCCCCGCGACGTTGAGGACATCGTCGACCCGGCCCAGGATCCAGAAGTAGTCGTCGGAGTCGAGCTTCGCTCCGTCGCCAGGGCAGTAGATGTTCTCCCACTTCGACCAGTACGTCTCCCGGAAGCGCTCGTCGTCGCCCCACACGGTCCGAAGCATCGACGGCCACGGTTCGGTGATGGCGAGGTAACCGGCACGGGTCTCGTCTCCGGAGTCGTCGAGGATCGTCGCTTCTATTCCCGGGAAGGGCCGCGTGGCGGTGCCCGGCCTCGTCTCGGTGATCCCAGGAAGAGGCGCGATG
>CALJKZ010000369.1 GCA_937983085.1 uncultured Gemmatimonadales bacterium | reverse complement strand
TGGTACGCCAGTACCTGCTCGCTCTGGGCGATCTGCTCGGCGATGCTGGTCTTGCGCTGGTTGAAGGCTCCGAGGTCGCCGACCTGGTTATAGCACTTCACCTCGACCACTCGGCACGTGATGATCCGCTCGGCTGCGTTCAGGTCGAAGAGTGCGAGGTCGGTCCGCTTGAAGCTGACCTCGTCGCCGATCTCCTCTGCGTGCTTCTGAATGGCGCGATACAACTCGAGGTGCGCATCGAGGGGCACAACGATCTGATTCTCGAACACGCCCTGGTGCTCCAGGTACATGCGCGAGAGCGCCAATCCGAGCGCCTCAGCCCGTTGCGTCGTAGATGAGATTAGCTTGAGTGCCATCCTCCCCGAGAGCGATCGAAGCTGATCCAGCAGCGCGACAGCGTGCCGGCCTTCCGCCTCCAGCCGGGACTCTTTGAGCACCGGACGCAGCATTGCTTCCAACTCCGCCACCGATCGCGATGTGATGACTAGGCGGTGGCCAGCGTTGCCGAGAGATTCTGGCGAGTGGTCGATGAGGTAGTCGGGCCGACCCGGCTTGCCACCGTGGTCAAAGAACTCGATGCCCATGTTGCGGTCGAGGGTCAGCACCCAATCGCTGATCTCGTGAACCTGGTGCAGTAGAGCCCGGTCGTCGGTGTCGAGCGCGAGGGTCACGACGGGTCGCAGATCGAGCCCCGTTTGGCCCGTTGCCACGGTCGCCGTCGCGCTCGACAGCACCGAAGACAAGTCCGCGAGAAGGTCCGTCAACTCCTCGGCGTTCTCCAACGGTGTCGCGAGGCCGTGGCGGGGCTGCCGACGCCAAGCGACGACGGTCTCATCTTCCTGGTAGTCGACCTGAAAGTCCTGCACGAGGCCATGCACGGGCGCGGACGCCTCGCGAGTCGTAGCACGCGACGCCCCCACATCCTCTGCGGGGAAGACATCAAACAGCAGCGAAAGGTGCGCGGGATGGGATTCGGGGTCACGACGGAAGTCGGCCGTTCCGCGGACCGCCACGCGCAGCTTCGGACGCAGATGACTGTCGCTGGGCACCGAGAAAGCGTCCGCCTCTCGTGCGGAGACGGTGCCACTGGGGGACAGCAGCGCGTTCAAAGACTCGCCCACCCCCGGCGACTCCGGGTCGGGCACAAAGAGCCTTATGTCATAGCGAAGGCCGGCGAACGCCTCCTGCTTCTGGAGGTGCAGTAGCATGTCCGCCAGCGGCGTGGCGCGCCCAGCATTGAAGGCGTTGATGGTCAACGTGTGGACGTAGGGATGCTGAACGAGATAGCGCTGCACCCGGCTGGCCAGGTACTGGCCGTCGATGACGGTGCTGCCAACCGCAGGCTCAGGCAGTCCGAATGCCGCGCAGACA
Organism: uncultured Gemmatimonadales bacterium; assembly: GCA_937983085.1. Taxonomy (GTDB): domain Bacteria; phylum Gemmatimonadota; class Gemmatimonadetes; order Longimicrobiales; family Gaopeijiaceae; genus UBA2589. Next base: position 1,288 of record CALJKZ010000369.1, on the reverse strand, counting down.
TCGCCGATGAGGCCCCGCGGATCTTCCTCGTGCGAGGGCGCGTAGAGAGTCCAGAACGGGTTCAGGTTGTCGATCGCCGTCAGGACATGGCCGGCCTCGGTTGGCAATACGGGCGGGAACCCGACGGGTGCCAACTGCCGCAAGAGCGCCTCGCGCGTGGGTACAATGAACTCCTTCGGAGCGTCCTTGGCGGCTTCGAGCCACGATTGGCCGAGCTCAGCCCACGCGGCGAGCCAAAGAGCGCGGAGCGGATGAGTCGGTGCAACCAGGGTGGCCTCACGCCGACGCCCGCGGTGATCGGTGACGGCCAAAAACACGGAGTCGACCGCGAGCACCTTGCGAAGGTCGGAGAACGCCCGCTGGGACTCGAGCGCATTCGAGGCCTCAGCGTGACGTCCAAATTCGCGCACGAGATCGAGATAAGCCGAGGCGTATTCCGTGATGGCGGACTGCACATTGCGGAAGTCAATACCTTGAGTGACGAGCTCCTTCGCCCCGTCACGTACGAGTTCGAAATAGTGAGCGCGCGCCGCAAGAAACGCCTTGGTCGCCGGTGTGTCGGGCCATTGGGCGACTTCGCCGGTGCTGGTGCCGGCGACGCCGAGCGCGATCGGCATGCGCCAGCACAGCGGTCCATCCGGCGCACCCAGGATCTTCTGCTCCACCAGCTTCAGCGAGCGCGACACGGGAACGTGCACCGCGCCTTCCCTCGGGAACTTTGCCTCCAGCATGTCGGTGCCGACGGCGCGGCCGCGGGGCTTGCGCTCGGCCCACTGAACCGCGGTCGCCTTTATCGGCTCGGGGTCACGCCCGTCCAACAGGGCACTGAATCGCAGCCGAAGCGCAGCGTGCTCGAGGCTCGTGTCGCGGGGAACCGCGCGCTGCACTGGCTCAATGTCGACCTCGTCGTCGGGCAGTACATAGAAGAGGTCGCTCTCGTTGGGACGAATGGCAGCTTCGTCGCTGTCCTCCGGCGCCCACGGCAGCGGGTTGCCCGCTTCGTCGACCAGAGGAATGAGGTCCCCGTCCTCCGTCTGCGGGAGGACGCGAACGAAGTGCCAGCCTTCCTCCCAGTCGACCTTGCTGAGCTTGGTAAAGCTGACGGTGGCTTGCTGGGAGCCCGACTTCCACACCGCCTTGCTCCGCACCAGCCCAACCGGACCGTGCTCCTTGGAGATGACCTGGAGCACGAACTTAGCGAGTCCCTGAACGCGCCCGGGGTGGGGATCAATCCGGAATCCGACACTGAGCTCCTTCCGTCCGCCGTTGCCCAGTGGGGGGATCTGGT
>CALJKZ010000368.1 GCA_937983085.1 uncultured Gemmatimonadales bacterium | reverse complement strand
GGCATAACGGAGCGCGATGCCCAGGGCGGCTCGGGCGTACCAAACGGCCGCACCGACGCGTCCGGCACGGGCGCGGGTCAGGTACTCCTCGTGAAGGTCGCCGACGATCTGCTGGCTCCGCAGCGTCGCCGGAAGGACGGCTTCCAGCAGCCGCACCAGGAGGCGCGGGGGTCCCGGCGGCGTCCCGGGCGTCCTGGTGGGTCCAGCGCGTCGTCCAGGCCGTCCCACAGCCGGAAGAGCGCATCACGGGAGCGCCGGAGCTGCTCCATGCCCAGAGGCGTCACGCCCACCACCCGACGCGGTCGCCCGCCTCGGTCCGACCCCGCCGGCACGGAAGTGGATTCGATCCACCCCTTCTCCTCCATCCGGTCCAGGGTCACATAGACGGACCCACGGGAGACGCTTCGGCCCACGCGCTCGTCCAACTCCTCCATGAGCCGAACGCCGTACGCGTCGTCGTTCAACCGCAGGATGGCGAGGAGCAGCATCTGCTCGAACTCGCCGATGAATCCGTCCTGTCCCATGGGGCCTCCCGCTGAGAGTCACACCGTCGAAATAGCAATTCCGACTTTGTATGACAACTGTACGGAGGCCCGGACCCCAGGGTTTCAGCGCGGGGGCGTCGGGGCGCCCGGAGCCGCTCGGCGCGGCTCCGGGGCCCGACGGGTTGCTACGGGTTGAGCTCTACGCCCGCGGATCCGAGTCGGCGAGCACCGCCTGGCGACGCTCTTCGCGGTCGCGCTTCACGGCGTCGCGGATCTCCGGGTACTTGAGCCCGAGAATTTGGCCGGCCAGGAGGGCGGCGTTGACGGCTCCGGCCTTCCCGATGGCGAGGGTCCCCACGGGGATCCCCCGGGGCATCTGCACCGTCGACAGCAGGGAGTCGAGACCGTCCAGCGACCACGCCTGCATGGGCACGCCGAGGACGGGCACGGTGGTCTTGGCGGCGAGGACACCGGCCAAATGGGCGGCGCCACCCGCGGCGGCGATGATGACCTCGATGCCGCGCTCTTCTGCGGTCTTGGAGAACTCGATGGCCACGTCGGGCGTACGATGCGCCGACATGACTTTGGCCTCGACGGTAATTCCGAGGGACTCGAGGGTATCAACTGCGTGGGACATGGTGCTCCAGTCCGACTTGGAGCCCATCACCACGCCGACAATAGGCTTCGACATGGGGGTTCGCCTCTCACGTTCTGCGATACGGGACTTAGCGAGCCGCCACGTTGTCGGAACGCTCGATCCAGGTCAAGGTGCGCTGGACGGCACCCTGGATGAGACCGACGACCCATCCTCCGGGACGACACGAAACGAAGGCGAAGAGACGATGACCACGACCGGTTCCACCATGACATCGCCCCGCATTTCGGACGAGCTTCTCGCCCTCGTTCCCATGATCCTCACCATCTGGAGCGACGGTGTTCTCTCCGACGAGGAAGTCGAGGGTGTGTCGCGGCAGATCTCCGGCACGGAGTGGCTGTCGCCCGGGGGCAAGGCCGAGCTCATGACCTGGCTCGATCCCCGGGACCCGCCACCGGCGGAGGCGCTGGGGCGCGTGGGTCGAAGGCTCCGCGCGGCCAAGGTCGGCGACCGGGAATCCGCTCGCTCCCTCACCGCCTTGGGCACCGCCTTCTGGCGGGCCGAAGCCGCCGAGGGACCGTGGGGTGACGACGCCGCCGTGGAGTGGCTGTCGGGCGTCGAAGAGGCCCTGGGCGTCATCGGCGGGGAGGCGGCGCGAAAGCACGTGGGCCTGGGACCGGCGCCGACGCCCGCCGCGGGTCGGGCCCGCGAGACCGGGGGCGCTGAGGAGCTCAACGAGTACCTCGACCGTAGCCACCGGGAGGTGCGCCGAAAGGTCCTCGAGCTCCTGTCCCATCCCACCCTCCAGATCCCCGTCGGCCTGGATTCGGGGGGGTATCGTGAGCGGGTGTTCGAGGCGGTGAAGCTCCTCGCCGACGAGGGGCTGGGAAGCTACGCGTTCCCCGAGGCGTACGGCGGCCGCGACGACCCCGCCGGGTCCATCGCCATCTTCGAATCCCTGGCCTTCGGTGATCTCAGCGTCCTGGTGAAGTTCGGCGTCCAGTTCGGCCTCTTCGGCGGTAGCATCCACCAACTCGGCACCGCACGGCACCACGAGCGCTACCTGCAGCGGGCGGGGAGCGCCGACCTCCCCGGGTGCTACGCCATGACGGAGACGGGGCACGGATCCAACGTCCGCGACCTCGAGACGACGGCGCACTACGACCACGGCGACGGTACCCTGGTGATCCACACACCCGACGAGCGCGCCGGCAAGGACTGGATCGGCAACGCCGCCCTCCATGGTCGCCTGGCCACCGTCTTCGCCCGCCTCGTCGTGGACGAGGTGGACCACGGCGTCCACGCCGTCCTGGTGCCCATCCGGGACGACGGCGGGACGGTCCTTCCCGGCGTCCGCATCGAGGACCGGGGGCTCAAGGTCGGGCTCAACGGCGTGGACAACGGGCGCATCTGGTTCGACCAGGTGAAGGTACCCGTGGAGAACCTCCTCGACCGCTTCGCCACCATCGACGAGGACGGCCGGTACGAGAGCCCCATCACCAGCTCCGGTCGCCGCTTCTTCACCATGCTGCGCACCCTCGTGGCGGGGCGCGTGAGCATCGCGTCCGCCTCGGTGAGCGCGTCGAAGGTCGCCATGACCATCGCCGTCCGGCGGGCAGCCGAACGCCGCCAGTTCGGGCCTGCGGGCGGTGAGGAGCAGCCCATCCTCGACTACACGGCCATGCGGAAGGAGCTCATGCCCCGCCTGGCCACGACCCTCGGCCTCCACTTCGCCGTCCGCGCCGTCCAGGACCGCTTCGCCGCGGCCGCCCAGGCCGAGGATCCCGAGCTGGAAGGGATGGCGGCCGCCCTCAAGGCGTATGCGTCGGACCACTGCGTCGACGCGGTACAGGCCGGACGCGAGGCGTGCGGCGGCGTGGGGTACCTGGCCGAGAACCGCTTCGCCGCCCTCAAGGCGGACACCGACGTCTTCACCACCTTCGAAGGCGCCAACCTCGTCCTCTATCAGCTGGTGGCCAAGGGACTCCTGTCCCGGTACAAGGAGGAGATGGGCGACCTGACCTTCTGGAGGGCCATCAAGGTCCTGGGGGAGCGGGCGGAGACGTCCCTCACCGACCTCAACCCGGTCATCAAGCGCCGCACCGACGAAGACCACCTGCGCGATCCCGCATTCCACCTGTCGGCCCTGAAGTACCGGGAGGACCGCTTGCTGCGGTCGGTGGCCATGCGCCTTCGCTCCCGGCTCCGGAGCGGGATGGAGTCCTTCGAAGCCGTGAACGAGGTGCAGGACCACCTGGTGGCCCTGGCCCGGGCCCACGCCGAGCGCCTCACGTTGGAGGCCTTCCAGGACGGGACCGCCCGCGCGCCGAAGCCCGGCATGTCCGAACTCCTGGCCGATGCCGCGGCCCTGTACGCCCTGTCCCGTATCGAGGCGGACCGTGGGTGGTTCCTCGAGACCGGCTACCTGGAGCCGGTGAAGTCACGGGCGATTCGGGCGGAGGCCCTCGCCCTGTGCGACGAAGTCGCGGAATGCGCCGAGCACCTGGTGGACGGGTTCGGGATTCCCGAAGCGCTTCTTCCCGCCATGGTGCGCCGATCCGAGGCTTCCTGACGTCCGTATCGCACAGAATCGTTTCGTCGCGGCACGCGCCGGTGCATATTCGGACGGCACTCGGATCCAGACGTTCGGGCAGCGGAAATAAACACTTGTTTTTTCCCGCCCCTCATGGACATTTTCCAAGTGCTCGCGCCGGATTGGGGGTGGCAGGTGCTGGTGTAGTTTCCCGGTTTTGGCGTGCCTGGACATTCTAGGGGCACCCGCGTGTGCCCGCCCGTGCCGGAGGAACATCTCATGCTTCGCAGGAGCCTGATTGCAGCCGCAGCCCTACTGGCTGTCGGATCGCCGCTGACCGCGCAGACTCCGAGGCAAGATTCGGAGCAGCACACGTGGACCGCCGACCGCCCGGACGCCAATGGCCTCCTGGGAGTCTTCGGCGACCGCACGCTGGCCACCGGTGAGCTGCAGCTGACGTACAACTACTCCCAGGAGAACTACCGGGGCGTGTACTTCGGCACCGACTCGCTGGCCCTCGCCACGGTCCTGCAGCTCTACGACAACGCGCCCATCAGCCGGTCCGACATCGTCCATCAGTTCCGCGTCGGGTACGGCCTCAACGAGCGCGTGACCCTCGTGGCGCGAGCGGGCTGGGCGGTCCTCGAGCGTGAGACCACCACCGCGAGCAGCCTCATCCGGGTCGGCGTCAACGAGCCCACCGACATCGAGGTCGGGGCCCTGGTGGACCTCTACTCCACCGGACCATACCGGATGCTCGCCCAGCTGGGAGCCGTGGTTCCGACCTTCCTGGGTAACACCACGTACGGCGCCACGACTCCGACGACCACGGGCCCCCTGCCCCACGACATGCGTACCAGCGGCGGATCGTTCGGCGCGGTGGGCGGACTCGCCGGCAGCATGCAGAACGACGTGGGCTCCATCGGCGCTCAGTTCCGCTTCCGCGTGAACCTCACCGAGAACGGCGCCGGTAGCATGGGCTACACCCCCGGCGACAGCTACGAGGCCAACGGGTGGGTCGGCTACAACGTCAACGACAACCTCTCCATTCTCGCCGGCATCCGCTGGCAGAACTGGGACAACGTCGACGGCATGGACGACCGCCTCGATCCGGCGCAGGACCCCCACAACGTCGGTGGAATGCTCGCCGGTCAGCGTGTGATCCTGCCGGTTGGCGCGAACCTCATGATGCCGGCCAACAGCCTCCTCGCGGGTCACACCCTCTCGTTCGAGGCCATGTACTCCATGCACCACGACTACGAGGGTCCCCAGCTCGGCATGGACTGGGGCGTCAACGTGGGATACGTCCTGCCCTGGAACTGACGCTCGGGGGCACGCGCCCCTGAGACGAACGAAGGGCCCGGAGCTTCTCGGCTCCGGGCCCTTTTCGTTTCCACCTGCCGGTTTCCACCTGCTCGTGCAGATGCAGGTGGCGGGAGTCCCCGACGGAGCGCTACCGCAGAATCGCCACCAGGTGATACCGCTTCTTCCCTTTCCTCAGCAGGATGAAGCGGCCTTCGATGGTGTCGTCCATGGTGACGGACGCGTCTACGTCCTCCACCCGATGCCCGTTGAGGTAGACCCCACCGCCTTGGATGGAGCGTCGCGCATCACCCTTGGACGACGCCAGCTCCGTTTCGGCCAGCAGGTCGACCAGCGCAATCCCGTCTCCTTCCAGCCGGGTCGCCGGAATCGACGACGAAGGGACGTCGGCGAAAACGTCGGCGATCTCGTCGCCGGCCAACCCCTCGATGTCTCCCTTGAAGAGAGCGTCGGTGGCCCTCCGGGCGGCGGCCAGACCCGTGGCACCGTGCAGTCGCTCGGTGACCTCCTCGGCCAGGGCGTACTGGGCCGCTCGCCGGTGGGGCTCGGCCTCCACCGCCGCCTCGAGCTCCCCGATCTCATCGCGTGATTTCAGGGTGAAGAACTTCAGGTAACGGACCACGTCGGCGTCCTCGACGTTGATCCAGTACTGGTAGAAGCGGAAGGGCGACGTCAGGGCCGGATCCAACCAGACGTTGCCGGCCTCCGACTTCCCGAACTTGGTGCCCGACGAGTTGGTCACCAGCGGAAACACGACGCCGTGGGCCTTCCCGTTCTCCACGCGACGGACGAGATCGATGCCCGCGGTGATGTTGCCCCACTGGTCGCTCCCGCCCATCTGCACGGTGCACCCTTCACGGCGGTACAGCTCCACGAAGTCGTACGACTGGAGCAGCGCGTAGGAGAACTCGGTGTAGGAGATCCCCGTTTCCTGGTCCTCCAACCGGCGTCGCACCGACTCCTTGGCCATGAGTTGGTTCACGGAGAAGTGCTTGCCGTAGTCGCGAAGGAAATCGACCAGCGCGAGACTCCCCAGCCAGTCGTGGTTGTTTCGCACGCGGGCGGGGTTCGTCTTGGATGCGAAGTCAAGGAAGTGCTCGAGCTGCCCGCGGATGCCCTCGGCGTTCTCGGCCGCCTTCTCCTTGGTGAGAAGCTGCCGCTCCGCGGTCTTGCCCGATGGATCCCCGATGAGACCGGTCCCGCCCCCTACCAACGCGATGGGCGTGTGGCCCGCGCGCTGCGCGTGGACCAGGCCCATGATGGGAACGAGGCTTCCCAGGTGGAGGCTCGCCGCCGTCGGGTCGAATCCGATGTAGATGGTCCGGGGCGCTTCGGCCAGATGATCGTCCGCGCCTTCGGTGGAATCCTGAAGGAGGTCACGCCAGCGCAGTTCTTCCATGAAGGTCGTCATGGCCGGAAGGCTACCAGACGACGGGATACGGTCAAGGCGTGCCCTACCACCCTTCTCGCTCCCGGAGGCGCTGGACATGGGCCTCGTGGTGGGGTCCGTGCCATCCATAGATCTCCAGAAGGATGTCCACGGTGAGGTCCCCGAGCTCCGGATGGACGAAGACGCGGCGGAACTCGTCCTCGCCCAGGGCTCGGAGGAACGTCACCCAGCGACCGTGCAGATTCTCGAGAATGGCCAACGATCCCCCGATGGGCGCGGACTTCGCGTCCGGAAGTTCGGCCCAGAGCTTCTCCTGGTAGGTACAGATGGTGGGACGGTCCTCGGTGACGGCCAGCTTGAAGCGGACGTACGCGTTGAGGTGGGAGTCGACGACGTGATGCACGACCTGACGGACGGTCCATCCACCCTCCCGATACGGCGTGTCCAGCTGTCCGTCGTCCAGGTCGGACACGAGGTCCCGCATCCGGGCGGGGTGTCCGGCGATGGTGTCGATGTGGCCCGTCCGCTCTTCGGCGGTGAGGGACCGGCCGACGCTCCGGAAGGGTCCGATGGGATAGCGCAGGTCGTCGGAGCTCATGGGTACTCTCGGTATCGGGGTTGTCGGAAGGCGCCGCCTGGACCAGGATCGGCGCATGTCCGCCTATGATCGCTACTACGACGTGGTTCGTCGAATCCCCCGCGGGCGCGTGACGACGTACGGCACCGTCGCCCGCCTCGCCGAGCGGCCGGG
>CALJKZ010000367.1 GCA_937983085.1 uncultured Gemmatimonadales bacterium | reverse complement strand
AGAAGCGTACCCCCCAGTGCGGCGGGCGCGATCCCGACGACGATACCCACCGATGCGTAGGACAGCGTCTTGAGGACGGCATTCGCCACGAGGCGGCCCCGGCCGGCTCCGAGCGCCACCCTGATTCCCAGTTCTGCCGTCCGACGGGCGACGCTGAACGAAACGACGGAGTAGATTCCGAGGCTCGCCAGGAGGACGGCGAGGAGCGCGAAGGCACCCAGGAGGGCTGCGGTGAATCGTGGCGTCGTGAGCGCCGCCCCCAGGCGACCCTCCATGGTGTCGAGCTCGGAAACGGGGAGCGCCGGGTTCACGCTCCGGAGTCCACTCCGCAGCGTCGCCAGGACCTCGTCTCCCGATGTCGCGCTACGGGCTACGATGTACGCGGCGGCGATTCCCGAGCGGCCCATGGGATAGTACAACATGGGCGTGGAGCCCTCGCCGAGTCCCTCGACGGAATGGTCGGCCACGACCCCCACGACCTGGCGCCACGCGTCCTCGCGACTTTGCGGTCGAACGCGCCCCCCCAGGGCGTTGCCACCCCAGAACCGTCGGGCCGCGGCCTCGTTGACCATGATGACGGGCTCACCCGAAGAGCCGACATCCGGACCGAAGCCCTGACCATCGACGACAGGCAAACCCAGTACCTCGAAGTAGGCGTCGGAGACAACGGCCTAGTCCACCCCCACTGAGCCCGGTCCGGATACTGGCTCGGATCCCTCCACGACCGTCGTAGTCGACCCACCGAAACCCACGGGGAGCCTCGTCGTCAAAGCCGCATCGACGACACCCGGTGCGTTGGCGATGGCTTCCCTGGCCTGCTCCAGCAGAATGCCGGGATTGCCCTCCACGGCGAGGCCGGGGACATCGGTGGTGGTGCGCAGGTACGCCAGGGGCGTCGGATCGAAGCCCGGATCTGCACCCTGGAGCATCGTGAGACTCCGGACCAGAAGTCCGGCGCTCACGAGGAGGACCACCGACGCGGCGACCTGCACCGCGACGAGTCCCCCCTGGAGAGCCGACGCGCCCCGACCGGGAGACGCCGAGCGCGTCTCGTTGCCCAGGGCGCGAGCCGGATCGGTCCGCATGGAGCGGATCGCCGGAAACACGCCGAAGAAGCCGGCGGAGACCAGGACCAGCAGGAGGGTGAAGACGAGCACGCGCCCATCGAGGGTCAGGTCGAGGACCCCCGGGAGTGGGAGATACCCCGGTAGCCGATCGGCGTAGCGGACGAGCCACGCCGTCAGCCCCACGCCGAGAGCGCCTCCGGCCGCCGCCAGAACAACCGATTCACCGAGGAAGATGCCCGCCACCCGCGCCGGGCTGGCGCCCATGGCCCGACGTACGGCGACCTCCGAACTCCTGGCGATTCCGCGAGCCAGCAGGAGGTTCGCCAGATTGCTGCATGCCAGGAGGAGAACGATGCCGGCGATCCCCATGATGACCGCGCTCACCGGGGCGATGGCCGCATCCATCTGAGGATGGACCCGCACATCGGCGGCCGAGAATACGGTGATGTCCCTGCCTTCGTTGATCTCGGGATACCCTTCCGCCAACCGTGCCGCGAGTACGTCCATGGCCGCTTGCGCCTGGTCCACGCCGACCCCAGGGCTCAGACGGGCCATCACGTCGTACCAGTGATCCTCTCTTCGATCCAGGTTCCCGATGCGAAACGAGCCATCCACCTCCACCGAGGAGATGGAGAGCCAGAAGTCGGTAATGAGGGGCGCCCCGGAACCGACGTATCCCTTTGGGCCGATGCCGATGATCGTCACCGGTCTTCCGTTGAGGCGCACCGCACTGCCGAGGACCGAGGGATCGGCGCCCATCTGGTTCCGCCAGGTGTGGTGGCTCACGACTCCGAAGTAACCGGCGCCCACCTGATCGTGGACGGGCTCGAACCACCGTCCCATGCTCGGAGGAAGGCCCACAACGTCTAGGTGACTGGAGGTCGTGAACTCGACCTCGGCTTCCGTCGGTCCTTCCTCTCGCTCCCACGTCGCGCTCGCGGGGGAGGAGGCCGTGACCGCGTGGAAGACATCGTCGAAGGCCGTCATGTCCCGATAGGCAGGGAACGACGTCGAGTTGGGCTCCCCGTCGTCCGAATCCTGGTAGATGCGCACGACGCTCTCGAACTCGGCGAAGGGCGGAGGGCGGAGCATGATGGCGTTCACCAGGGTGAACACCGCGGTGTTCGCCCCGATGCCCAGCGCGACGATCAGCACCGCCACCGCCGAGAAGCCCGGCGTCCGTCGAATACGCCGGAGCACGTCAGGCATACCCTGCACTGTGGATTCCATCATCCCCTCCCTCGTGTCGTTTCGTCCCCTGCCCGTTCCTGCCATCGCCATCATCCGGAGCGGAAGAGGACGGCCCAGTCGCTCCGCCGTGCCCGTGCGCACCAGATCCAGCATCACCGCGACCCACGTGCGCCCGCGGCTCCAACCGTTCGGGCTTGCCCGGAGCCGGTGGCGAGCGAGCTCCAGCACTTCGTCGCCGTAGCGACGCCTGAACTCTCGCGGGCACAAGCGCAGGAGAGCTCGAAGAAGCAGGTCTCCCATGCCAGAATCCCGGGGACTCACGCGCCGTCCGGAAGCACGTCGCGGGCTCGGGCCAGACTCACGATGGATGCGAGGCGGCCGGCCTCGGCGGCAACGAGCGATCGACCCAGCTCGGTGGCCCGGTAGTATTTCCTCCGTGGGTCGGCGCCCTCTGGCGCGTCCACCTCGACCACCAGTCCTCGCTCGGTCATCTCCTTGAGGGAGCGATAGAGCGTGCCGGGTCCGAGTTCCACCGAACCGTCGGTATCCCGCTCCACCACCTCGGCGATCCCGAGGCCGTGAAGCTGGTCCCGACTCAGCGCCAGGAGGATGTGGAAGACCGGTCGCCGAAGAGGCCGTGCCTCCGCTTTCGCATCACCCATAGATCAGCACCCAGAAGTATCCATTGTGAATATATCTATGTTGGATATATGCGTCGCCGGGCGGACGCGCAAGCGGGAGAGGGGGCCGACGACGCCTCTA
>CALJKZ010000366.1 GCA_937983085.1 uncultured Gemmatimonadales bacterium | reverse complement strand
CTACTTCCTGGATCTGATGCCCGGACCCCGCAGCCGGGACGGTCTGCCCGAGCACGCCGAGGCTCGCTGGATCGTGCTGGTCGACGGAGGCGATGCGGTCGGCGGAGGCGAGCCGGCCGCTCGCCAGCGCGAAGGGGGTGAGGCGGTGCGCCTGTGGCTGGTGGACAGCGAGGAGGCGCTGGCGGAGTTGGAGGAGCGGGTGCGCGGCGCCAGCCTCGTGCGTCACTGGCCGGCGGGGCGGCCCATCCGTGTGGCCGCCGACGCCCAGTCCTTCCGGAACCACGGCCCGGAGAAGATGCGCGAGGTCACCGGCGAGATCGTGCGACGCCTGGTCGCCAGCCCGGCGTTCGCCGGACTCGCCTACCACGACTATCGTGGACTCAGGGAGCTTCTCGGGAAGCACTGAGCTCTGGCGCCCCACCCTGACGGGCGGGGTGCCAAGTGGTGTCGGTCAGTCGCCCCGCATCGCCTGCACGGGGTCGGTGCGGGTCACCGAGTGGGCCGGTACCACACACGCCAGAAGTCCGGTGGCTACGAGCGTCGCGATGATGGCTCCGTAGACCAGGGGGTCGTCGACATCGACGCCGTAGAGGACCACCCGCATGGATCGACTCATGAGCGCGCCCAGCGCCAGTCCGAATCCGACGCCGAGCGCCAGCTGAACCGCCCCTCGTCCGACGACCATCCGGACGAGTGCCCGAGGCTTGGCCCCGAGAGCGAGTCGGACGGCCATCTCCCGTTTTCGCTGCGTCACGCCGAAGGCCATGACGCCGTAGAGGCCGACCGTGGCGAGGAAGAGGGCCACGGCTCCGAACACCGTGAAGAGGGTGCCGAAGAGGCCGAAGGCCCACGTCGACTCGTCAATGGCCTGGTCCATGGGTCGCAGTTCGTACACCGGGAGGTTGGGATCCAGCTCGGCCACCAGGTTTCTGACGGTCGGCGCGAAGGCAGACGGGTCCTCACGGGTCTTCACCGCAAACGACGAGAACGCCAGATCCAAGGATCCCCGGGGCATGAAGATGCGCTCCGGCCGCTCCTGGTCGTCGCCGATGCCTCCCACGTTGCCGCCTACGTGCATGTCGGCGACGACACCGACGATACGATGCCAGGGCCGCGCCGAGTCTGAACGCCCGAGGCGAATTCTCTCGCCGAGGACCTCTGTCCCCGCCAAGTAGGTCTGCGCGAAGCTCTCGTTCACGATGGCGACGGGATCGGTGGAACCGCTCCGGGCCTCGAGGGCGTCGAAGCCTCTCCCCTCGAGGAGGGTGACGCCGAAGGTCTCGAAGAAGTCCGGTGACACCACCGCGGTGCGCGTGAACGGATAGTCCGCGTCCGTCGAGTAGCTGGTACGTTCGACGCCGAAGTAGTAGAGGCCTGCGCCGAGACCCGGCAGGTCCGACGTGAGGGCGGCGGACAGGACCCCGGGCTCGGCCGCAAGGCGATCTTCGAGCTCGAGAAAGAACTGCTCGCGGGCCGCGGCGTCGGGGTAGTCGCTGTCGAAGAGGGCGACACGGCCCGTGAGGATCGACTCGGTCTCGAAGCCGAGATCCAGCGTGTTGACGTTGATGACGCTCCGGATCATGAAGCCCGCAGCGATGAGCAGGGCACACGACACCGCGATCTCCGTCACGACCAGGCCTTGGGTCAGGCGCCCCAAGCGAAGGCTGGAAGAGCCCCTGGACTCGTCCTTCAGCCGCTCGCCCACCTGGACTCCCGTGGCCCGGATCGCCGGTAGCGCACCAGCGAGAATGGCGGCGAGGCCCGTGACGCCCACGCTGAATAGAAGGACCGGCACGTCCATGCGGAAGTCGATCCAATACGGCTTGTAGATATCGGCCACCGCAGCCCGGTACCACTCCACGCCGAGCCACGCCATGAAGACACCTACGGCTCCACCCACGGCAGCGAGGACCATCGATTCCACCAGGAGCTGGCGAACCACCCGCCACCGCCCGGCCCCGAGGGCGGTACGAACCGCGAGCTCCTTCGATCGGGTGGTGGCGCGAGCCAGCAGCAGGTTGGCGACGTTGGTGCAGGCGATGAGCAGCACCCCGAAGGTCGCCGCCAACATGACCCAGATGATGGCCTGGATCTCCCGTGGCATGAATCGCTCGGCGTACGGTTGGACGTACATGCCCACGCCTTCGTTCGTCTCGGGGTAGGCCTGCTCCAAGCGGTTCGCGACGGTGCTCACCTCGGCCTGAGCGACGCTCATCGAGACGCCTTCCTTCAGGCGACCGAACACGTCCAGATCGCTGCCTGCACCCCTTTCGAGTGCACCTGCGTCCATGCGGTAGGGGAGCCAGGCGTCCTCGAGGAAGGGGAACCGAAAGCCCTCTGGCATGACGCCGATGATCTCCGTGGAGACACCGTTCACGCGGATGGACTGTCCGACGATGGTGGGGTCGCCGGCGAAGCGATTCTGCCAGACATGGTGGCCCAGGACGATGACCCGATCGGCGTCCGGACCCTCCTCGTCGCCCCGGAACGAGCGGCCCAGTGCCGGCCGCACGCCGATTTCATCGAAGAAGTTCGCGCTGACGTAGGTGCCGGCGAAACGCTCGGGCGGACCCTCTTCTCCGGCCACGTTCATCGTCCCCTGGTAGAACGCCGCGAGGCCGTCGAGCGACGTCTGCTGCTCCCGCAAGTCCTCGAAATCGTGGAGAGACATCTCCATCTCGGTGAAGCCCAGCTCGAGGTTGTTCTGTCCCACGTAGACCAGGCGGTCGTTGTCGGGCACGGGGACCCCACGGAGGATCGCCCCGTGCACTGAACTGAAGGTGTGGGTCGTCAGGGCCACGCCGAGCCCGATGGTGAGGATGGCCACCAAGGAGAGAAGGGGGGTCTTGGCCAGCATCCGGATTCCGAAACGCACATCGGTCGACCACGTCGTCCAGCTTTCCATCACCACACCTCCCAGGGAATCGGATCGTACAAGGCGCGTCCGGGCGCCCACGAGGGCGTAGCGGGCACTCAACGCCAGGGCGCTTCGCCAGAACCATGCGTCGGCCCGGACGCCG
>CALJKZ010000365.1 GCA_937983085.1 uncultured Gemmatimonadales bacterium | reverse complement strand
CAGATAGCTCCACGTCTCGGAAATCACCGTGTCGGCGTGGACGAGGAAGAGCCGCATGTCGGAGCCACGATCCCCGTCGGGCTGGAGGGAGAACGTCGCCCTTCGTCCGCCGCCCGGCAGGACCTCCACGCGCATATCGGTGGTGGTCCCGGAGGAGGCGGAGAGTGACGCACTCACCTCGGCCGCGGGGTCCAGGGCGGCCAGCCCTTCCCCCTCGAAGTCCACCACGACGCGCCGGTGGCTTCGGGGCGGTGGCTCTGCCGCGCCGGGGAGGGCGTCCCATCCGATGCTCGTCCGGGCCACGGCAGCGACGGAGGGGAGCGGCAGATCACCTGCCGACCCGGCGAGGTCACCGCGCCCCAGCTCCGAATCGAACGTCACCAGCCGGTACCGCACCGTGACTTCGTCTCCGGCCCGGGGATCCGAGTCGGGGACCCAGTACGCCACCACGTTGTCGTTGAACTCCGACGTCGTGGGGATCTCCAGGAGCTCAACGCCGCCTCCGCCCCATGCCTCGTCGATGTCCACCCAGAGGCTGGGCCGACGGTGGTACTGGGCCTCGAGGTCGAGGTAGCCGTCGAAGTCCCGGGTCCGCTGGACGAGGCCGAACCCGACGGGGTCGACATCGCGGAGGGAGGTGACGCGGACGCCCTGGCCATTGCTCAGGGGGCGCCAGATCCACTCCCCCTTCCCGGTGAGCATGGAGAGGCCCTCGGAGTCGTGGACGCGCGGCCGAAAGTCGTCGTGCCCGCCCGGGATCATGGGACTGTGGAGGTACATGCTGGTGAGGGGCGCGATTTCCACCTGCGCAACGTCGTCGCGGAAGAACAGGCGCGCCGAGACGTCGAGGGACGTGCCCGCCGAGACGTCGAGGGAGGTGCCCGCCGCGACGTCAGGGGACGCAGCGACCTCATCCCGCGCGCCAGGCCGGAGGTCGAAGCGGTACGCTCCACTCACCGACGGGCTGTCCAGGAGCCCGTAGAAGGTGAACGAGTCGGCGTCGGCTTCGGGGCGAACGAGCCAGAAGGCGACGAAGTCGGGGAACTCCTCCCCGTCCGGCTCCGCGGTGTCCACCGCCAGCCCGCGGGACGACAGTCCGTACACCTGGTCCGGTCCCACCAGCCGGAAGTACGACGCCCCCAGGAAGGCCGCGACCTCGTCGAGCTTGGTGGGCTGGTTCATCGTGTTCAACACCTTGAAGCCCCCGTACCCCACCTCGGGAGGGAGCGCGGGGTGGTCGCTCCCACCGTCGGCATTCCGGGCCAGGGCACCGTACTCGAACATCCCGGCGTCGAAGGGCAGCGGCCGGCTGGCGCCGTCCTCCACCAAATGGATCCGGACGGGCACGTCGGAGGCTCCGCCGGGGTGAAAGAGCTGCACTTCGAAGGGGACCGAGCCGCGCCAGACGGCGCGCTCGTCACGGAAGCGGATGTCCCGATACGCCGCGTAGTCCAGCTCGGCGGCCGAGGCCACCAGGTGGTGATCCGGCGGCGAATACGCCATGGACGCGCGCCGCCGAGCCTCCTCGGTCACGTGATCAAAGAGGGTCGGTCCGTTCGCGTCCGCCGCCCACGACGCTACCGTAGTGGACCCTCCGGAGGAGGGCGATTCGGGCTCCGGGGCGCGCGTGTCTTCTCCGGAGCAGGCAACGAGTGCTCCGGACACGACGGCGCACGAGAGCGCGATCTGTAGGCGAGTGGACGCCATGACTAGCCGAAATCCCAGGGTCGGTCCGCACGGAATGTGGGCATTGGCTACCCTCGTGGTCGTCAATTCGCTCCTTCTGGCGCCGCAGTGGGCGGCGTCGGGCGGTCTGCGTCCCCACTGGATCGCCCTCGAGGCCCTCATCGTCGTCGGCGGCTTCCTCGCCCTGCCTCCTCGTCGGTGGGTCCAGAGAGCGGCTTGGATCGTCTCGGCCCTCCTCGTGGGCATCGGCATTCTGCTCCTCGGTGACGCCACCGCGCGGACCAGTCTGGCCCGGCCCCTCAACCTGTATCTCGACCTCCGCCTCCTGGACGCCGTCTCCAACCTGTTGAGCGGGAGCCTCGGCGCCACACTCGGCCTGGTGGTGCTCGTGGCGGGCGTGGTGGTGGCCGGCGGCACCTTCGTTGTCCTCGCCGTGCTCCTGGAGACGTTGGCCGGAGTATGGGACGCACCTCCCGGCGGCGCCTCCCCCGTCCGGCCGTGGCACCGCCGGACCTTCCAGGTGGGGACCGCTCTCGTGGTCGTGGGGGCGCTTCTCATCCCGCTGCGCTGGGCCCATCCCTGGGGGGTGGTCTTCGGCCTGACGTCGGTGCAACTCGCCCGTGAGCAGACGCGGCAGGCGATGCGCATGATGGGCGAGCGGACCCGGTTCGCCGCCGAGTTCGAGTCTTCGCCGTCGCTGTACGCGGAGACGCCGGGTCTGCTGGCCGGCCTGGGCGGCCGCGACGTCGTCATGGCCTTCGTGGAATCGTACGGGATGACCGTCCTCGACGACGAACGGTACGCCCCCGTGCTCCGGCCGCGTCTCGACGCCATGGCCGAGGCGGTGGAGGACGCCGGACTGCACATGGCCACCGGCACGTTGGTAGCGCCGAGCCAGGGCGGTCAGTCGTGGCTCGGGCACGGGTCGGTGCTGAGCGGCCTCTGGTTGGAGAACCAACTCCG
The DNA here is from genome assembly GCA_937983085.1 of uncultured Gemmatimonadales bacterium. Lineage (GTDB taxonomy): Bacteria > Gemmatimonadota > Gemmatimonadetes > Longimicrobiales > Gaopeijiaceae > UBA2589. The sequence goes on along the minus strand of CALJKZ010000365.1, from coordinate 1,768 downwards.
CTACGACCTCCTCCTGGCCAGCGAGCGGGGCACGTTGGTGGACGACTTCCGGGCCGCCGGCTACAGGACGGTGGCCATCATGCCCGCCATCACCATGGCGTGGCCCGAGGGCGAGCGCTTCGGCTACGACCGGATCTACGCCCACGCCGACATCGACTACCGCGGCCCCCCGCTGAACTGGGTGACCATGCCGGACCAGTTCACCTGGTCGTTCCTCCAGCGCGCGGTCCTGGATGACGACGGGCGGCATGCCGGTGAGACCCGGACGCCCGTCTTCGCCGAGGTGGGGCTCATCAGCAGCCACGCTCCGTGGACGCCCATCCTGCCCCTGGTGGAGTCGTGGGACTCGGTGGGCGACGGCACCCTCTTCGAGCGGTGGGCCGACGCCGGCGAGACCCCCGAGGAGCTCTGGCGGGATGGAGATCGCGTCCGGGAGGCGTACGCGCTGGCCGTAGGGTACGCCGTGGACGTCCTCGCCTCGTACGCCGTCACCTACGTCGACGACGACGTCCTCCTCATCGCCATGGGCGACCACCAGCCCGCCCCTCTCATCACCGGAGACGACGCGCCCCGGACGGTACCCGTCCACGTCTTCGCCACCGACCCGGACCTCATCGCCCCCTTCCTGGCGTGGGGGTTCGAGGCCGGCGCTCTCCCTCCCGACGCCGACGACCCGCCGCGCATGGACGCCTTCCGCGGCTGGTTCGTCCAGGCGTTCAGCAGCGGCTCCAGCGTCAGCCGTCCCTGATGTCGTGGCTCCGCCGAACGGCCGGCATCGTTCGGTCCCTGGTCATCTACTGGCGGCCCGGTCGGCAGAAGGCGCTCCGCCTCCTCTACGCCCCCTTCGTCGTGCCCGACGACCTGGTCTTCGACGTCGGTGCCCACCTCGGAGACCGGACGGTGGCCTTCGCCGACCTGGGTGCACGGGTGGTGGCGCTGGAGCCCAACCCCACCCTCCTTCCGTGGCTTCGACGCTTCGCAGGCCGACGCCCGGGGGTCACCATCGTCGACGAGGCGGTGGGTGCCGCGGCCGGTCGGGCCCAGCTCGCCCTCAGCGAGGCCACGCCGACGCTTTCCACGCTGGCCGCCGGGTGGCGGGAGCGCATCGTTCGCGACAACCCTACCTTCCGCCGCGTTCGTTGGGACCAGGAGGTGGAGGTGGCCGTGACCACCCTCGACGATCTCATCGAGCGCTTCGGCGAGCCGGGCTTCTGCAAGATCGACGTGGAGGGCCACGAGGCGGCCGTCCTGGAGGGGTTGAGCCAGCCGCTGGCGGCGGTCTCCTTCGAGTTCGTCGCCGGCACCCTGGACGTCGCCGTGGCGTGCGTCCGCCGCCTGGAGGCGCTGGGCGCCTACGACTTCAACGTGGTGGCCGGCGAAGAGCGCGACTTCGTCCACCGTGAGTGGATGAGCGCCGACGCCATGGTCCGGTGGCTCGAGGCAGGAGCCGGAGGAGGGTCGTCCGGGGACGTCTACGCGAGAAGGAGAGTGGAATGAGCACGAACCCCCAGGGATGGGACGAGCTGGCGACGCCCGACTTCGCCGGGTGGGCGGAGCGGGACGCCGTGGCGGTGCTGCCCCTCGCCGCCATCGAGCAGCACGGTCCCCATCTTCCGGTCTCCACCGACCGCATCATCGGAGAGGGCATCGTCGAGGCCGCCTGCCGAGAAGCCGCCGCCGACGTGCCCATTCTGGTCCTGCCGACCCTCTCGGTGGGCACGAGTCCGGAGCACGCGGCCTTCGCCGGCAACCTCTGCCTGGACCCCCC
>CALJKZ010000364.1 GCA_937983085.1 uncultured Gemmatimonadales bacterium | reverse complement strand
CACGTTTTCGCCGCTGCCGGCACAGACCGCGCCGGAGCGGATGTCGGCCACCGAGCGCCTGGAGCGTTTCGAGGCGCATCGGGCCATGGTGGCTTCGTCGCCCTTCGCTTCGCTGCCCTGGCAGCGCCTCGGGCCCACGAACATCAGCGGCCGCGCCACCGACCTCGCCGTCGAGCAGCCCCGAGGCGACACGTACACCATGTACGTGGCCACGGCCGCGGGTGGGGTCTGGAAGACGGAGAACGAGGGCGTCACGTGGCGCAACATCTTCGCCGACGAAGTCACCGCGTCCATCGGGGACATCGCCATCGCCCCCACCGATCCCGACCAGCTGTGGGTGGGCACCGGGGAGGCCAACATCTTCCGCTCCTCCCACGCCGGGGCCGGAATCTACCTGTCGCGTGACGGCGGAGAGAGCTGGGAGCACAGAGGGCTCGCCGAGACCCAGACCATCGCCCGCATCATCGTACACCCCACCGACCCGGACGTGGTATGGGTGGCGGCCAGCGGGCACGAGTACCGCGACAATCCCGACCGTGGGGTCTACAAGACCACCGACGGGGGGCGGACGTGGAACAAGGTCCTCTACGTCGACGATATGACCGGCGCCATCGATCTGGTGGCCCACCCCGACGATCCGAACATCATGTACGCCGCCACATGGCAGCGGCGCCGGGCGAAGTTCAACGACCCACGGAACGAGCCCGCGTTCACCGGCTCCGACGACTACTTCAGCGGCTCCGGAGTGTGGAAGAGCATGGACGGCGGCGAGACGTGGAGGCCCATCAATACGGGGCTGCCCGAAGCGCGCTACCGGGGGCGGATCGGCCTCGACATCGCCCGCTCCAGCCCCGAGACGCTCTACGCCTTCGTCGACAACTACGAGATCGCACGCCCTGCGCCCGAGGGCGCCACCGATGCGTACGGACGGCCCCGGGGTGGAGTCATCCGAGGCGCCACCATCTTCCGGTCCGACGACGGGGGCGAGACGTGGTACCAGACCAGCGTCCACGGGGAGTACATGGAGTCGCTGGGTGGGACGTACGGATGGGTGTTCGGTCAGATCCGCGTCGATCCCAACGACCCCGACAAGATCTACGCCCTGGGCGTCCAACTCCACGTCTCGGAGGACGCCGGCCGGACCTTCCGACGGCTCACCGGGATGCACGTCGACCATCACGGCCTCTGGATCGATCCCGACAACTCCGACTACATCGTCAACGCCAACGACGGTGGCGCGTACGTCTCGTACGACGGTGGGGAGAACTGGCGCTTCTTCGTGGACATCCCCGTGGTGACGTTCTTCAACGTCAACTACGACATGGACGACCCCTTCCGGGTGTACGGGTCGGTCCAGGACCACGGTTCGTTCTCCGGCGTCGTGGATCTCAGCCAGGGACGCCACGCCATCCAGGCCACCGCATGGGATCGGGCGCCGGGCGGAGAGGGCAGCCACCACGCCATCGACCCGCGCGATCCCGACATCGTCTATTCTGCGGGCTTCTACGGGTCGCTGAGTCGTACCGACCTGGAGACCGACGAGCGGGAGTCCATCATGCCCGACGTCGAGCCCGGAGAGCCGGCCCTCCGCGGTCAGTGGTTGGCCCACTTCATCCTGTCGCCCCACGACCCGGACGTGGTCTACCACGGTATGCAGTACGTCTTCCGCTCCACTGACCGGGGGGAGACGTGGACGCGCATCTCACCGGACCTGAGCTACAACGATCCCGATCAGCTGGGCGACATCCAGTACCAGACCATCACGGCGCTGGCCGAGTCGCCCCTTACCCAGGGGCTTCTCTACGCCGGCACCGACGACGGCCGGGTGCACGTCATGCGCGGGCCGAACACCGGCTGGACGGAGATCACCGAAGGCCTTCATCCCCACCGGTTCACCTCGGAGGTCGTGGCGTCGGCGTATGACGAGGCGACGGTCTACGTGACGCAGAACGGACGTCGAAGCGACGACTTCGCACCGTACGTGTGGCGCTCCACCGACTACGGGGAGACGTGGGAGAGCCTGGCCGATGGTGTTCCCGTGGGTCCGGTGAACATCATTCGCGAGGACCCCCGGAACGAGAACATCCTCTACTTGGGCACCGACGTGGGCGTCTACGTCTCTCTGGACGCGGGCGCGACGTGGGAGGCGTTGGCCAACGGCATGCCGTCGACGTTCGTACACGACCTGGTGGTGCACCCCCGGGACGACATCCTGGTGGCGGCGACCCACGGTCAGGGCATGCTCGCCTTCGACGTGAGGCAGTTGCAGCGGCTCACCGCCGACATCGTGGCCCGTCCCGCCCACCTCTTCGCCACCGAACCGGGCGTCCTCCCGTCCCGCGGCGGCGGATTCGGGGGTCCGAGGCCGAGGGGCGCGTGGGTCCACTACTGGCTCGGTGCCGACGCCGACATGAGTCTGGAGATCCACGATGCCGACGGCGCCACGGTGGCGCGACTCGAGGCTCCCTCCACGGCCGGCCTCCATCAGGTCGAGTGGAACCTCCAGCGCGATGGCGACGCAGGACGGGCGGGCATCGTGCGGCCGGGTACGTACGCCGCGGTGCTGACGCTGGGCGATACGCAGATCGCGACACCCCTCTACGTCGAGCGGCGGTAGCGGGGTGGTCCGCTTCGGTCCGGCGGTCCGTTCCGGTATCGACAGGGTCGCCGCCGGCGAAGGGGCGAGCCTCAAGGGCGCGTCGCTGGGCGTCATCGTCCACCCGGCGTCCGTGACGCGCGACCTGGCCTTCACCGTGGACGCCCTTCTGGATCGGGGCCTGTCCCTGAAGGCACTTTTCGGGCCGCAGCACGGTGCCCGGGGCGAGAAGCAGGACAACATGATCGAGTCGGAGCACTACACCGATCCGGTGACCGGGCTGCCCGTGCACTCCCTCTACAGCGAGGTGCGCAAACCGACCCCCGAGATGCTCGATGGTCTCGACGCCCTCGTCTTCGATCTGCAGGACGTCGGGGTGCGCGTGTACACCTTCGTCTGGACCATGGCGTTGGCCATGGAGGCGTGTGCCGAGGCCGACGTGGCGTTCGTCGTGCTGGACCGTCCCAATCCTGTGGGCGGTGACGTTCGGGAGGGGCCGGTGCTGCGCCCGGGGTTCGAATCCTTCGTCGGACTCCACCCGGTCCCCCTCCGTCACGGCCTCACCGCCGGCGAGCTGGCGCGGTGGCTGAAGGCCGAGCGGGGCATCGACTGCGAACTCGAGGTCCTCGCGTGCGACGGATGGCGGAGGACCATGCACTTCCGGGAGACCGATCTGCCGTGGGTGCTCCCGAGCCCGAATCTGCCGACGCCCGAGTCCGCGGATGTGTACCCGGGCATGGTGCTCCTGGAGGGCACGAACCTGTCGGAGGGACGGGGGACCACCCGACCCTTCGAACTCTTCGGCGCCCCCTATCTCGACGGGCGGAAGGTGGTGGACGCGGCCTCGGCGGAGATGGGGCCGGGCGTCGTGCTTCGCCCGTGCTCCTTTCAGCCCACCTTCCAGAAGCACGCCGGAGCCGTGTGTCACGGAGCCCAACTGCACGTCACCGACGCGGGAGCGTTCCGTCCGGTTCAAGCTGCGGTGGCCATCCTGCGTGCCTGTCGCGAGGTGGCGCCCGACGACTTCGGGTGGAGGGAGCCGCCCTACGAGTACGAGGAGGTCCTGCCGCCCATCGACATCCTCTGGGGCCACGACGGTCTGCGGATGGGCGTGGACCAAGGCTCCACCGTGGACGAGATCCTATCCGGCGTGGACGAAGAGTTGGCTGCGTTCGAGGCGTCGGTGAAGCCCTGCCTCATCTACGACTGAAGGGTCCCCGACGGACTAGCGGCATCTCCGGGAGTGCATGAAGTCCTGATCGATCTGCAGCTCGAGGACGTCCCCCGGATCGGCCAGGATCTCCTCCGTCGTACAGCTTGATCCAGCCAGGATGTCGATGCGGATCTGGATGGGGTCGCTCATGTCCCACTCCACGTTGAACTCCGACTCGGCCTTGCCTCCCACCACGCCCAGAGGCAGCGTCGCGCCCCGTCGAAGCACGAAGAGGCGGGCCTCATTGAAGTTCCGGTTCTGGACCAGGAGGGTGATGGACGTCGGAGGTCCGACGGCGGTAAAAGGCTCCATGGTGGGAGCCTGAGGGTCCGGAGTGAGACCGGCGCAGGCGGCGGTGGCCGCCACGGCCACGACGGCCAGAGTTCGGTGGATCATGTCAACGACGTCCTACTCGACAGGGCTGGGTACCCACATTGGAGGGTACGATGACCCAGACCCGCGCGTTACGCTCCACCGCCACCTGATTGGTTCGGCAGGACCGTCCGCCGGTGACGTCGACGACGAAGTAGATGGGCAGCGCCAGATTCCACTCGATGGCGAAGGTCTCGTCGGTCTTGCCCGTGACCCGACCCAGACGGATGCGCTGTCCCTGCCGGACCGCCCACACCGTGATGTCGTTGAAGTTGATGTTCTGGATCTCGACCCGGATACGGTCTTCGGAGGTGCTGCCTCCGCTCCGACCACCGTCGAAGGGGCTGGCAGCTTCATTCCGCGAGGCACCGCAGCCGGCGAACGCCAGGAGGGCGACGAGAAGCAGAGATCGGGACGGGAAGTTCATGCTCACGATTCCATGATACGATGTGGCGTCAGGCCTGGCGACGGTGTCGTGGGGCGCCCATTCTGCGCGGGTGCTACACAACCTCCGGAAGCTGGCCCGCGACATCCACCGACGCTCGGTATGGCAGGTAGTAGCGGGGTATGCCCTCTTCTGGTTCCTCGCCTACCGACTCGTCGTCTTCGTCGCCGGCTACGTGGGCCTGCCTCTATGGACACCGACCATGGCGTTCGTGCTGCTCGCCATGGGCTTCCCGTTGGTCCTGGCGACGGCTGTTGTGCAGGGCGGGCTTCCCGGCCTGAGGATCGAGGATTGGGTCGATCCCAACGAGCTCGAGGGCCTCACGCCCGAGGAAGTCCACGTGGTCCCCGAGGCGCATCCGCTCCACGGCGTGGGGTTCCTCACGTGGCGAAATGCCGTCCTCGCCGGCGTCATGGGGGCTGCCCTCCTGGTGACATCGGTGGTGGCGTACCTGACCATGTGGGCCTTCGGGATCGGGCCGGTGGGGTCGCTGGCGGCCCAGGGCCTCATCGAAGAGGGTGATGCCGTCTACGTAGCCGGCTTCGTCAACGCCACGGACGATGCGGAGCAGGGACAACGAGTGAGGCGTCTCATGGAGGAGGAGCTGGCCCGCTCCGACTTCGTCGAGGTCGTCGACCGCAACCGGGACGCGCTGCCGGGCTCCGCGGAGGCGGGTGAGACCGGAGGCCACGAGGAGGCCGCCCGGGCACTGGGTGCCCGACTCATGGTGGACGGAGAGGTCGGACGCGAGGACGGCGAGTATCGGGTGTACGCACGCATCCGGATGCCCGACGGGACGCTGCTGGCCGGATTCGGGAGGCGCGCGGCATCCGCCGAACAACTCCCCGCCGCCGTCGCGGCCATCGCGGTGCGGCTGCGCGAGCGCTTCGGTGAATCCCTGAGGGAGATCTACGAGGACGAGGGGGGCTGAGGAGTACCGTTCGAGCGGCTAGAACCCGTACCCGCCGGCGATGAGCAGACCGAGGAAGCCACCGGCTGCGCCCGCCACGACGGTCAGGGGGATGGCGAGCCAGAGGTTGGTGCTCACCTCTTCGACCAGGGCCGCGTCGTTCAGAGCCACCTTGTCCCTGACGCAGATCCGCCGTTGGGTCTCGGTGTCGAACCGGCACCGGCCCTCACCACCGCTGGAGAGCGAGTCGCCTATGATCTCCGGGTTGACGAGCACAACCTGCTGTCCGTCTGGGAGCGTCACCCGGCTACGGTTCGGGCCGGACTCGAAGTACTCTCTGGGGTCCGTGTCGATGGGCTCGTACCGTGAAACGCAGGACGTCAGCACGATGACCAGCAGGACGGCCCCGGGGAGGCGAGCGTCCAAAGCCGAAGCCTTCATGGGTCCTCCGAATTGCTGCACGATCCCCACAAAGGAGCCTACGCGCCAGGCCGGGGCAAGCACCCAAGAAGCATACGCGCCAGGTCGGCACGCGCTCACGAGGTAGGCCACGTCGCTGTGACACGGGACCCGAGAGCGCGAGCCCGTGGGAGCGTGCCTTCGGGAGGCGCGCTTGCCCGGCCGCCGGATCACATTATATCATATCATAGTATCACATGGTATAACGTGAATTCCACTCTGGTTGGCTCATGGACAGGTCCGCTCAGGCGATGCGCACGAACTGGTTCCACGTCCTGGTCGCCCTGGCGGACCAGGAGCTCCACGGCTCGGGCATCGTGCGTGACGTTCTGGAGCAGACCGAGGGCACCCTCCGGCTTTGGCCGGCGACACTGTACCGCACCCTCGAGGAAATGACCGAGGCCGGGCTCATCGAGGAGCTCACCGGCGATGCGCATCCCGAGGGCGAGCGGGGGCGCAAGCGCTACTACAGGACGACGCCCGAGGGAAAGTCCGCGCTGGCCGACGAGGCGGCTCGGCTCGCGGATCTGGCGCTCACCGCCAACCGGCGACTGGGGCGCGCGTGAAGCGATGAACCGCCTGCCGCGTGGCTTCGAGTGGCTGCTCCGGGCGCTCCCGGAGCCGTTCCGCGACGAGTATCGCGACGAGATCCTGGAGCTGGCGGCGGAGTTCGCGGGTGAGGGAACGACGTGGTGGATGTGGACGCGCACGGCGGTGGACGTCGTGCTCGTGGGATGTGGACTCAGGTGGGCGGCGTATCGTCGCCGAAGGGAGGAGGGGAGGGGCATGGTCGACACACTCTGGCAGGACCTCGCGTTTGCGGTGAGAGCCCTGCGGCGTCGACCGGGATTCGCCTTGGTGACCGTCGTCACGCTGGCCGTCGGCATTGGGGCCAACACGGCGATCTTCTCCGTCGTCCGGGGCGTGCTTCTCTCTCCGCTACCGTATGCCGACTCGGACCGTATCGGCATCCTCTGGCACGAGTTCGGCGACGGTGCGCAGAACCTCCCGGCGGTGCACGCCCTCGACGCCCGGGACTACCGCGACCGAAGCACCCTCTTCGAGGACGTGACCATCGCCAGCGGCCGGGAGTGGATCCTGGGTGGGGCCGACGATCCCGAACTCGTCGACGTGGGGATCGTCGAGGCCGGGTTCTTCGAGTTCTTCGGGTCGACGGCCGCCCACGGTCGTACCTTCGCCGCTCAGGACGACGTTCCGGGGGCCGCACCGACGGTGATCCTGAGCCACCGGCTCTGGACGCGTCGCTTCGGCGCGGATCCGGATCTGGTCGGGCAGTCCATCGACGTCGCGGGCGGGCGGATGGAGGTCCTGGGCGTCCTGCCCCGTGACTTCCGGCTCCATCTGCCGTCGGAGGCCTTCCTTCTGCGCGATGCCGAGCTCTGGACGCCCATGCGCCTGGATCCCGCTCGACAGCCGCCCCGCAACTTCACGGGGTACACGGCGTTCGTCCGTCTCCGCGAGGGGGCCACGTTCGAGCAGGCCCAGCAGGAGGTCCACCTCATGGCCCAGCAGCTCCGGGCCGAACATCCGGAGCACGCGTCATCGAATCTCGAAGCGCGTGTCGTGCCCCTCCGTGACGACGTGGTGAAGCAGGCCGA
>CALJKZ010000363.1 GCA_937983085.1 uncultured Gemmatimonadales bacterium | reverse complement strand
CGCGTTCCGCTGATCGTCACAACCGAGGATCCGCTGCTGCCGATGGTCCTCGGGTACGTGGAACTCGCAACGGCCTTCATCATGAACCGCCCGCGCGCAGTTCTCCTCGACGCCGAGTTCCACGATGAGATGGGCTCCATCTCCTGGAGCGAGTGGCGGAAGGCCGCGGTTCGCAAGTACACCAATCTCGTCGTGCGCATCGCACGGACGGTCGTCTCACCGGAGTTTCGCGGTCTCGGGCTCGCCCGCATCTTAGTGAGGCACGCTGCAGACTTCGCGCGAACTCACTGGCACGTCGGTCGACTCAAGCCGCTGTTCATTGAGATCACGGCTGACATGCTTCGGTACGTCCCGTTCGTCGAATCGGCGGGAATGCACTACATCGGCGACACTGAGGGGAACCTCGGACGCGTCAACCGGGACATGGACTACATCCTCAAGAACTACTCCCGCGTCAAGAACCGGGAGATTCTCAAGGAGGAGTCCGCCGGCATCGTCGACTTGCAGGTGCAGTACGCCACGGCACTGAGGGAGATCGAACGCGAGCACGGCGTGTCGCGGAATGAGCTACTGAGACTCCTGACGAAGTCCCCGCAGCGCCTCTCCGACGAACATTGGGGATTGCTACACCGGATCTTCCGCCTACCAAAGCCGACGTTCCTGATGGGCCTGTCCCCGAGATCCGAGGAGTTCGTGCGAGAGCGCGTCCGAGACCTTGGGCTGCCCGAGAGATACCCCGCTCATAAGCCGGCGGTGGCTGACTCCGAATTGCCGTCGGCGGTCCAGGTCCGATCGTGCACGTTGGAGTTGTCATCTCAACTGATCCGCACGCGCGCGACGCGGAAGATCCAGCAGGCGTTCGGAGTCAGTCGGGACATGCTCACGACGACGCTGTTCGCGGAACTCAGCTTCACAATCTCCCCTGGCGACCTCGTGCTGATCTGCGGACCTTCGGGCGCAGGAAAGACCACGCTTCTGTCGCTGTTGAAGCGGCGGCTCACGGATCCCTCCGATGCGCCAGCCGGAATGTCCGGAACGATCGACGTTCCAGGCGCGGTGAGTACTTGCACGCTCGGGGACCTGACGAATTCGCAGCCGCTAGTGAACACCCTGGGGCGCCGCCTGGACCACGCGCTCTACGCTCTGAACGTCTCCGGCTTGGCAGAGGCTCACCTGTACGTGAAGCGCTTCCGTGAACTCAGCAACGGACAGAGATACCGCGCGATGGTCGCGAAGCTCATTGCGTCGAACGCAGGGGTCTGGATTGCGGACGAGTTCTGTGCCACGTTGGACCCTGTCACTGCGAACATCGTCTCTAGGAACCTGCGGCGATGCGCGAAGGAGAGGCACGTCACGGTGCTACTCGCTGCGGCCAACTGGTCTGAGTTCATCGATGAACTCCGTCCGGACACGGTCGTCCACCTCCGGGCGCCGTGGGACTATCGAGTCTTCTCGTGGCCGGAGTTCTCGATGGCGTTGGACGAGTCCCGGCTGCTGCAGGCTCGAACGGGTAGGGGGGAGCGGGAGAGCGGCCCGCCAATTGGGAGTGGGCGCGGTGCAGGCCCTTGACGGCGCTCGCTTGCTGGGGGCATTCGACTCGCTCCCAATACTAGCGGACCAGAGCTTCCGCCGAGTTGTCGAGGACGGGCGGCTCCGGTACCGCGGACGCCATGGTTCACCTGACCTTCTGGACAGACTCAGCGCACGCCTCCTCTGCTCAGCCATCCGCGCCTCACGGCATGTCGCAGTGCTGGTTTCCCTGCCGGACGCCCAGCCCCGGCGAAGCCCGCTTCTCTTCGCAGCGGCGCTCGTCACGGATGCGGTAACGCATCTGCGCGCGGACACGGTGGGCCACAGAGTCCTCTACGTGTGCCGAGATGCGCACGTGCGCTCGCAGCTCAAGGACGTGGAGGCGGCCTCCGTCAGGCTAGATACCGTGTTCGATCTACAGTACGGTCGCGGGGGCGGAGGCAGCCTCCGTACCGTGTCATCCGGCGGCCTTCGCTTCCCTTCGGTGCTCTGCATTCAGGCGCCGGCAGATCCCTTGGCGCTCATTCGCGAGCATCGTCCTCGGTGGATCGCCATCGACTGTGGCGAAGGGGGAGAGTTGCCTTGGCTCCCGCGTGTGCTCGATGCCGCGCGGGTGACTGGCACGCCTGTCATCGGATGGACCGCAGCGATCTTCAGCGGGCCCGTGGCTCAGTGGCGTCAGGCAGGCGGAGGAGTCCTCAGATGGCCGCGGCGACGGGACGCGGCGGCAACGCACGTTGATCGCGTGGAGGATCTCCAACGAGATGGGATCACGGCGGCGGTCACGTCAGTGATGCTGGCAGGAGATGGGGTGGAGGACCTCTCGCGCTCCCTCGCCGCCGCGGCTGAGGCGCTGCTGGCGGCGCGGAGTAGCCAAGCGGGGCGACTCTCCCTGGATGCCGTGTCGGTCGGGTGGATGTACCTTCGCGCGCTCGAGTCCCTGCCGGTACCGCTTGACGTGTATGAGCGCGAAGCAGGATCCCACTGGGGTGTCCGCCGCATTGCGGAACTGCATGATGATCTCAAGCCGTTGCCGGAGGCCCTGCGATCGTCAAGGACTCATGCCGCGATGGTACGGGTGCTCGACGCCCTCTCCGCCGCGCGTGAGCGCCTGGAGCGCGCTGACTCCCCGCTTTGGCTTGCCCTGGCGAATCTGTGCATTGACGCAGCATCTCCATGCGAACTAATATTCCCCGCGCGGTCACGACTCGCGCTCTTTCGGCAGTGCCTCCTGGCGGAGTTCAACGTAGATGCCAAGGATCTCCACGACGTTGGAGTCCGTCTCGCGTCCCTCTCTCAACACACCGCCGAAGGAGACTTGGACGACGCGTCGCGCAGCCAGCCAAGCGATCCCGGGTTCCGATCGCTTCTGGTCGGGCTTCCCAACCGCTACACGGATCGTCGGCTGGGACCGTTCTTTCAGGCGGACAATCCTGAGGTGGTCTTGTGGCCACATCAAGAGGCGGTCTTCCAGAGCCGGTTGCGCATGCTGTCGAGCGAGCTCCAATTCGATGCCCATGGGCTTGGTCAGTTCCTCCCAGGGCTAGAACAAGTCACCGGGAGGGAGCGCCGAGCCGCGCCTTCGCTGAGTCTGACCGGCTCGAGGCGAGTGACGCCGACGCTGGGGACCGACACGCATGGCGGCCAGAGCGCGTCGAAGGGGTTCTGGAACCGGCCCGACATGGCGGACGCAATTGCGAGTCTGTTCGAGTCCGAGATCCCCGGCGAGGACGAGGATGATCGGGGGGCGGGGGCAGTTCTCAACGACGTCGGCACCGCGGACGCGGACCAACAAGGGGAGGACGCCTGGGTCCAGGAGGCGGCGGAGATCAGGCTCCAGTCTGGCGGCATCCTGCTGCTCCCCGTGGATGAGAAGGTGAACGTCATTACGCGGGGACAGAAGGGGCTGGTCGTCAAACCTCAGTTCGTTCGGTCTCTGAGGCGCGGAGATGAGGTTCTGTTCATACAAGGTCAGCGCCGGCAGAGCCTCTATGAGCTGCTGCTGTCGCGCGTCCACAGGAATCCTGTCATCGCGAGGTACGCGGCTCTTGTTGCGCGATGGCAGGAGGACTTCGCGACGGCATTCGCCGTAGCAGAGCGTGCGGGTGCCATTGACGTGGAGCGACTGCTGCGCGAGATGCAGGAGCGTGGAAGCAAGATTCGAACGACGGCGGCGATACGCGGGTGGCTAAGTCGCAAAGTACTCGCGCCAAGCGACGCGATGGACATGAAGCGGATCGCCGACGTGCTCTCAATCGGATTCGTTCAGCAGTACTATCGGCAGATCCACGAAGCCCGGAACCGAATCTGGGGACTCCACATCAACCTCTCGGCAAGGTTGAATCGATGGCTGGGATCCAGTGAGGCCGGTGCGGCGGCCGTGGCCCAAGGTGACGACGTGATCGACGCGGAACTAGGGCTTTCGGTGGAGGACTTCCGCCACTCTCTCCTGCGACTACGTGTCGACACGGTGAGTGTAAGGAGTGGACCGTTCTACCGGCCGACGCTCGGTCGTTTGGAGGGAGGACCGACATGAAGAACCCAACCCCGGCTGATGTGAGCGTTCGCGAGGAGCCGCAGTTGGCGGACTACCTCGTCGATCGTGTCTGCGGCCGTGCCGCTGGAAGGTTCGAGGACGAGTGTGTCCGCAACGCACCTCGCGACAAGTACTTCCTCGGGTCTCTGCGTCCGACGCCGCCAGACCCGCCGCAGGACACGCGGCCGAGGCCCGGGTACCTAGCCGAACTCATGTCCAAGCTCGCACCGATGGCGTTTGGCGCCGAGTTCCGCGTGCGGCCGCTCGAAGGTGGAGCGCGCATCGACGTCCGGCTCGCCTGGAGCGTCTACTACAGAGTCTTCCCGACGCTTGACGAGCAGCGCGAGTACCAACGGCATGTCGCACCTGCGGACATGACGAGGACGGTGGAGGACACACGCGACGGCCACGCTGACGAAGACGAGCTCGACCCCTTGGATGGCGACTCCGCTGAAGGAGCCGACGCGACGGACTCACCAGCGTCACCGCCACCAACCCGAGCGCGGTCCCGTGGCACGAGCGACTCCCTCTTCCCGAAGTTCCGGAAGATCAGATGCTCGGCTGCGGGCAGCATCTCCATCATCCGCAAGGATGAATCGGAGGGCGTGCGGTGGGACGCAAGTGCTGAAGCCCTGCAGGCGGCGGTTGACCGAGAAGTTGCGAGAGCCCAGCAGGCCGTGGCCGCGGACGACGCTCGCATCCGCGTCGGGCCCGATCCCGAGACTCGCATTCGCGTCCCGGTAGACGCCCTCGACTCGGAGGAGAAGTACGCAGAGTTTCGGAGGTCGCTCGCGAGCGAGGTCGTGCCACCGTGGGCGTGGAATGTCGCGGTCCAAGCGCGCGAGTCGGCAAGTGCTCATGAGACTGTTCTGATCCTTGAAGCGACCAACGTGTCGCGCATCGACTCGAGATCGTGGCACTCGGAGGGGTTCTTCTTTGATCCGAAGGCTACGTTCCAGTTCCAGGGAGCCGAGGTCCTCCCGTTTGAACTGGACCTCGCACCGCGTGGCTTCCGGTATGACCGCGAACTGTGGGGGCGAGGGTTCAACTGCGGAGTCGTTGAGACGAGGTCCGACGCCGCGCCGCCGACGTTTGAGACCACAAACTCTCCAGTTCATGAGCAGCGTCGGTACAGCACGAACACGGAGCCTCAGGCTCCATTCAGGGATCTTGCGACCGACCCGCTCCCGGTGCTGTGCCGCATCCTCGCGGCGATGCGGCAGTACGAACAGGAGACGTGGGTCGAGCAGCGCGAGAGATATTCAACCGCCGATGCGGATTGGGAGCGCCTCCACGGAGCCGAGTACGACAGTGACCTCAGGATGTTCCGTGCTGAGGCGGACCGGTTCGAGCGCGGGTGTGAGATCCTGGCGAGTGATTCAGACGCATGCCTGGCGTTCCAGTTGATGAACGCGTCGTTCGCCGATGGCGGGAGCAAGACTGCGTGGCGCCTGTTTCAGGTCGTCTTCATCGTGTCGCAGATCCCTGGCACGCATGCACTGAAGTCAAGGAACGATGCGGGCACGCTAGATCGGGGCGCGGTCGACATCGTGTACTTCCCGACCGGCGGCGGCAAGACGGAAGCGTATTTGGGTACAATCGTATTCCACTGTTTTTTTGATCGATTGCGGGGCAAGAGCGCTGGCGTGACGACGTGGACTCGCTTCCCGCTGCGTCTGCTGACTCTTCAGCAGACGCAGCGCGTGGCAGACGTGATAGGCAGTGCGGACCTGATTAGGCGAACGCATCGCGATCCTCGGCTGTCAGGGGCGGACATCGATCCATTCGCCGTGGGGTACTTCGTCGGTCAGGAAGCCACGCCGAACGAGTTGAAGCCTCCGCGTCGCGGCGAGCCGCCAGAGCCAAACTGGAGCATCGCCAACGACCCGTCAGCTCGCCAGCGTTGGAAGAGGATCACTCGATGCCCCTCGTGCAAGACAACGCGGATCACGGTGGACTTCGACGCGGACGCCGTCCGGGTCCTGCATCGATGCACCGAGAGTGGGTGCATATTCCCAGGCGGCGTACTTCCGGTGCATGTAGTTGACAACGAGGTGTACCGGTATCTTCCGACGGTGATCGTGGGAACGATTGACAAGCTGGCCGGGCTCGGGAACCAACGGAAGTTGTCGATGGTGCTTGGCAATGTGTCCGGCCGTTGCGCTCGGCACGGCTACTACAGCGCCAAGTGCTGCCAGAAGGAGTGTACCGACCCGAGGAGCCTGCGTCCTGGAGCGCCGAAGGGGATATCTGGCCCCACGCTGTTCGTGCAGGACGAATTGCACCTCCTCAAGGAAGGGCTGGGTACGTTTGACGGCCACTACGAGACGTTCCTCCAGACCCTTCTCCAGGAGATGGGCCAGACGGCCCCCGTCAAGATCGTGGCATCCTCGGCCACGATCGAAGCGTTCGAGCGGCAGGTCGAACACCTCTACGGCCGCGCGGCCCGTGTGTTCCCGGGTCCAGGTCCGACGCGCAGTTCGTCGTTCTACGCCCGCACTCACGAACACCCGCAACGGCTCTTCGTCGGCGTACTCCCTCACAACAAGACGATCTTCAACGCGATCTTGGAGCTCCTTCAGCTCTATCACGAGGAGATTGCCGCCCTCGCGCGATTGCCCCGAGGTGCGCCCTCGCCCTACGGCGGTGTAGTCGCGCCCGGAACAGACGAGTGGGCGGCGTTGCTCGACCCGTACGTCACGTCGCTCACGTATTTCTCGTCCACGCGGGAGCTGAGCTCGCTGCGCACGGATCTCGAAAGTCACACGAACAGCGAACTCGAACGCGCGGGCATCGCATCGTTGAGGATCGCCGAGTTGTCGGGGAGCACCAGCACGGACAGTGTCACGCGCATCCTCGACGCACTCGAAGGCGCTGGGCCGGGCGACACCTCGGCCCCGAGCGCGGTCCTTGCAACCAGCATGATCAGTCACGGCGTTGACGTCGACCGGTTCAACTGCATGGTCTTCTATGGAATGCCGAAGCAGAACGCTGAGTACATTCAATCGTCTAGCCGCGTCGGCCGAACTCACGTCGGCATCGTGTTCGTCTGCCTGAAGCCAGCCCGTGAGCGTGATCAGAGCCACTTCGCGTACTTCGCGAAGTACCACGAGTTTCTCGGGCAGCTTGTCGAGCCCGTGGCGATCAATCGGTGGTCTAAGTTCAGCATCCAAAGGACCATACCAGGGTTGTTCATGGGAGTTCTGCTCCAGCAGGTCGCGAACCGATCCGGACAGGACAACCCGAATCGGTACTACATGGTTGACTTCGTGAAGAAGCAGATCAGCCAGGGAGCGCTTCGACCGGAAGCGTTCATACCCATGCTCGACGAGTCCTATCGCGTCGGGCAAGCCAAGGGGCTGGGACCTGCGGCGTTCCAAGCAGAGATCGGCTTGCGCGTCCGTCAGTTCTTCGATCAGATCCTGGGTGCTGGGGGGCACGTGACGTTTGTTTCCGAGGCACTAGTGCCGAAGCCGATGCGCAGCCTGCGCGACGTGGACGAGCAGATAGAGATCGAACTTGATGCAAATGGGACTGACTGGGCGCGACGGGCGACGTCGTAGTCGAAGGGAGACATCATGGGCCGTCGCATGAGCCGTGGAATGCAACAAGTGCTGCTGGGCTACCTACCTGGAAAGACGTTCGATTTCGAGAAGATCGGCACGATCGCGCGGGTGGATCGGATTCGGGGCACGCCGCGCGTCGACCTCAATTCGTTTCTGATCCTCCGCGCAGTCGATGACGTTGCGCGGGCTTGGGCGGAGGAGTACCGACCGATCTTCAGGGACCTCGACCGAAACGTCGATCGGTTTACCCTGATCGAGCCGCGTTATGTAGAGGCCGCGATGTTTCCGCTGGTGTTCTGGTGCCAGAACCCGCGTTGCGGGGCGATCGTGGAGGCGAGGGATGAGGTGCCGCGTACGGAGGCGTGTAGCGCATGTCGCTCGGGGCGACTCGTGCAGCTTCGATTCGTTCGCGTCCACCGGTGTGGTGAGCTTCTTCCGCTGGTGAGCCTGCGGTGCTCCAGGTGCAATGCCGCGCGGCGGATGGCGCTCGACACTCGGGGGAGCGAGCGAGTCTCGGACTTTCAGTGGGTCTGCCGCGGCTGCGGACGCACGGCGTCTGTGTTTGCGGGTCGTTGCCCGGCGTGCGATTGGTCGGGTGGAGATCCGGCGGCGAAGAACATGAGTGTGGAAGTGCATCGAGCTGGGCGAACCTACTACGCCCATTCAACAGTACTGCTGAACCAGCCCGGCAAGGAGCTGAGCGCGTTCCTCGCCATGGGAAAGTGGCAGGCGGTCGCCGCCGCCGCGTTCTTTGGCCTACCGGAGCTTGCCGGAAGGCGCCTGATCGACTTCGCAGCGAGTGCATCGAACTCACAGGACGCAGTCGCCTTCACGCTCAGCGACGCGGAGCGAGGTCGGCTGCGCGAACAGGGCATGTCGGACGAGCTGATCGCACAGTTCGAGACGATGCAAGCGGCGCTTCAGAATTCGCGGTCGGAGGCCGAGGCTGCCGGATCCCCCGAAGGGCTCGCGGCGGCTCTCGAGCGCCGCTCGGGGGTACCGTGGGCCGTGTGGGAGCGAGCCGGGCAGGAGTTGCTCGAGGCGGTGATGCCACTTCAGGCCGGGACGGTGACCGAGCTCGCCGCGTTCGACGGTGCGAACGGTGAGGACTCTGGGCGTGCGGTCGATGCGGCGAAGCGGCTCGGGCTCGGCTCGGTGGTCCTCGCGACGGACTTCCCTATCACGACCGCGACGTTTGGTTACAGCAGGGTCGATTACCAACCCGACACGTGTCGCTTGAACCCGTTCCCTCCGGATCCGGACTACGGCGGGAAGTTCCCCATCTTTGTCGACGTCGTGCAAGCGGACGCCGTCCTCCTGCGCCTGGATCACGATGCAGTGCTGCGGTGGTTGGCAATGAACCGATGCGCACCGAACCTCCCGCGGGGGGAGGACGCAGCCGTCGCGAGCAAGGCATACTTCGTGCGTCTCCTCGACACCGTGGCGCCACGGCAGACGATTCAGACTCGCGAGGCGCGACTCGTGTTTGGTTTGCTCCACACGCTGAGCCACCTAGCTGTTCGGCGCGCGGCGCTTCTGTGCGGCTTGGGCGGGACAAGTCTGTCTGAGTGCGTTCTCCACAGGACGTTGACGTGCGCTCTGTACTGCAACCACCGCTTCGGTGCAACGATCGGGGCCCTCTCGGCGCTATTCGAGCAGTCTCTCGCCGAGTGGCTCTCTGAGATTCGATCGTGCCGGAGGTGCGTATACGACCCCGTGTGCATAGACCGAGGGGGGTCGTGCCACGCCTGCACGCACTTGGCCGAGACGAGCTGCCGGTTCTTCAACCTGAACCTGGGGCGGCCATTCCTGTTCGGTGGTCGCGACACGATTGCTGGACCCATTGACGTGGGCTTCATCGACTCGCTTGAGGTGCGGTGATGTCCGTGCCCGCTCGACGAGATTCGCGCGATGTAGAGCTCGTCGTGACGGTCCCAGATGCGCTCGGTGGAGAAATTGCGCGGGAGTTCTCGCTGCGAACGACCCTGGGAGTGTTGACTGAGTTGATCGCGTCTGCCAAGCAACACGTCGTCATGGGTGCCCCGTTCATCCAGGGTGCAGAGGGGCTCCTCGCGGAACCGCTCGCGACGGCGCTTCGTTCGGCACTTGAGCGCGGTGTCCGGATCGACATAGTCAGCACTGGCGCGAGCCTTGAAGGGCTCGCGTTGGCTGAATTCCAGAGGGTTCGCGGAGCGAGGCTGCGCACGTTTCAGCCGCGTGGGAACGCTGACAACGCGCGGTTGCTGGGGTCGCACGCCAAGTTCTGTATGGCAGACGGTCAGCTTGCGTACGTGGGAAGCGCCAACTTCACGCACAGGGGGCTGGGTGGGCAATTGGAGATCGGGGTCCTGCTTCCGGGGCCAGCGGCGCGTCAGTTGTGGCGCCTCGTCGCGAGGTTCTTCGAGATCGGATATCTAGTCGAGATCCCGAACTCGTAGGGGTTCGCGTGACTCCGCGCGCGTCTGACTCCCGTACTCCGGCGCCGACTGGAGTCGAACGAGGTCCTCGACCCGCCCAGCGTCCTCGATCAGCGGGAGTGTGCGACCAAGTCGCGGTGTACGTCCCGACCGACTAGGACGTGAGGGTTTCTTCGGCCCGTCGATGCAACTCGTTCAGGAAGTCGCGCTGGGTAACTCCCTCGCGCCCACGCTCCTCCGCCTGCCGTACGAGGTTGGCGAATACCTGGGCGATCTCGTCGTCCCGGAGGATATCCTCGTTGCCACTCTGATCCGCGTCGAGCTCCGCCGCGGCGTCATCGCGCGCCTGTTTGATGTAGAAGCGAGCAAGCTCCATCGCGGCTTCTTGACTCCGGAGTGGCGACAACTCTACGGAGTCCTGGAATCGACCGGCGAACGCAGGCACGAGTCCGAAGTAGCGCTTCTTCGCGTCTGGCGTAAGGGCAACAAGCAGGAAGAGCCCGCGAGGTAGGGCATCAACGAGCGCGCGGAGCGCCAGCAAGTAGCGGACCACAGTGAGCTTCGAGGCCGAAGCATCTTGCTTCTCAAGCTCGTCTAGAAGAAGGAACAGACCGCGCAGGCAGTCTGTCGCCATGCTCGCCTGGATCACATCGCGCAGAGCCTGGGTCTTCGCCTCCACGGTGTCTAGGCGATACTGAACGCCAAGCGCCTCCCGGTGGCGATTCAGCAATCGAAGCCCGACGAGCCATTCCAGTGCAGCGCTGGCGATCTCGTTGCGCCGGTTCTCGTCTTCGGCGTTCGCAAGCGCATGGAGTGCGCAGCGAGTCTCATATCCGTCCGCAGCGCTCTCGATGACCGCCACGCGCTCCTGCCGGGTTCGCCTCGCGAGTTCCGTTCCCAAGCGCACCAAGTGCTCAACGTCGAGTGACTGGAACACGCGACGAACAACGCGGTCGAAGCTGGGCTCCGGGTCGGAGAAGTAGCGGATCACATAGAAGCGCCGCTCCTCCGCGTACAGGTCTCGAAGGCCACCCTCGTAGTAACTAAGAAGATTCGTCTTCCCGGTCCCCTGCGTACCTTCAATGAGGAGGATCTGCGAGGTCTGGTCGCGCTCGAAGGTGATGAGGCGTTGCTCTATTGCGTCGTCCGCATCCGTAAACATGTGAGGGTTCGCCGACGGTTGGCCAGCGGCGGGAAACGGGTTTCGAATGACGCCGAACCTGTTGAAGAGCGTCGGTCCGTCCTCCGTCGCGCGTCCCAATCTTGCTAGGCGGTCACGCAGGCTCATCGTGGACGCTCCTCGACGCGAATGCTGACGCCAGCCTGCCCCGGGATTAGGAAGTCCCCGTGGTAGAGGAACACCTGAGCAACAATGGGGACGCGATCCTTCGTTTCGAGCACCTGGAGCACGTGATCGTCAAAGCGTCGCTCCGGAGTCGATCCCTCAACGAAGCGATCGAGTACGCCTGCCGTCCGCGCTTCTTCAAGGCGCCTACGTGCCACGACAGGATGGATGCCGTGGTCCTTCGCCAGACACTCGAGCCATGCCCCTGTCAACGCGTAGCGGTCACCACGCCGGGCGGCGTCGTACGCTGCGACAGCCATCGCAGCGAATTCCTGAGCGGAGGGCATGGCATCCGTACAGACAATGCCAACGCCGGGAATGGAGAGCGCGAGCCCAGCCAGTTCCGCTAGTTGGGCGTAGCTCGCACGCGCCTTGGGTCGCACGGAGAGCTTCGACGCTTTCGTGATGACGCGGGCCGCGGCGAGAGTCGTCTCAAACTCGCTGAACGACGGGATCGCTCGCAGCGCAGTTGCGAGTGCTGAGATGTCTCGCCGAACCAGCGCCTCGTACACGGAGTCGAACTCATCTGTGACTTCGATGGTGGTTCGCGTAGCGCGAGAGAGACCGCCAGCGGCCAAGAAGTTCTTGTACTGGCGAAACGTGCTCTCGCTGGTGACTTCCATCGCCTGCATCGCCTGTGCGAGTTTCATCTCGCGCTTCGCTGCGAGCGCTGACATCAGCGTCAGGAGTCGTGGGGGGCTGACGACGTAACTCGGGGATGGCGACGACGAGGACTGGGCGCGGGCTCCGCCCTGCTGCCGCGGAGGTGCGGGTGTCGCCGGGGTGGGGGCATCGGCTCGCGGAGGAGGGGTGGTGGCCGTGGGGCGCCCCATGAGCCAGATCAGGTCGTCGCGAGCGTAGAGCGGCTGCCACGGCAGATCCGGACCCGTAGTCACGAACTCGCACGCGTCTACCTCGACTCCTGAGTCGGGTACGAGGCGGGCATGACCATATGTCATTGCGAGTTCCCACAGGAGCCTTGGGAGTGGGACGGTGAGAAGCTCGCCTGACAGGGGAGAGAAGTGGGTGCCGACGAGAGTCGTTCCCGCGTATGAGTCGAGCTTCGGAGACCGGTAGAACCAGCACAAGACGCCCTCTGCCAGAGCCATGCGGGCAAGGCCCTCATCCGCGGTGAGGATCGCAATTCGATGCCCTGGAGGTAGAAGGCGTTGCTGATCGCACGCTGTTTCGAAAATGAGCCGATCAGCGAAGCTCCTGTGGATCGTCTCGTACTCGGGGAACTCAGGATCTTTGGCGACTATCCCGCGGAGGGGGTCGCCGGGGTGGCCGGCGCGTTCTAGTTCGGCGTCGGTATGAAGTTCCAGCCTCAGCACCGCACGCTGCCCGCCGAGCCCAAGCGCGCGGCTGCGGAGAGCGCGAGCGCGCTTGCGCGGCGCCAACGAGCCACTGCTCTTTCTGCGCGTTGTGAAGTAGTTGTTGACGTGAGTCAGCAGCTCCATGTGCGTGACTGCCGGGACCTTGAGGCGAGCGATCGGATGGAGGTGTCGGGCGACGAAGTCCAGCGCTCCCTGGGCCACGCTAGAGGTGTCAGCCACGATCGTGATAGGCGCCCGCGGAGGCAGCCCAGCGATGACGTCCGGATCGAAGATGGGATGCGCGAGACCAACGCGCACGATCACGTAGGCGAAGTGATCGAGTATCCTCTCAAGGTCGTCGTCCTGGAGTTTCTCACTCTCGGTGTCGGCGAGGGCAGATCGAAGCATTTCGGCCAGCTCTGTGTAGCCCGGAAGCCGCCATTCGAAGTACCCATTCACGATCGCGTCCAGAGCCGGATCCTCCGTTCCGGCCTCGTCGTCAGGAGGCGGGACGTGGAGCGTCACTGCGCCGAGTCTGATCCATGCGTCGCACGACGTGTCGTCGCGTACCTCAAGGAATGCGCTCTTGCCATCGACCGCGCCAGAGAAGGCAGCGCGGATCCTCGCAAGCGTATCCGCATCATTTGGGCCGACGAGGCGGGGGCGCGTCACTGGACAGTCACCGAGGCGCCAGGAACATCGCGAAACACTGCGTGAACCCAATCGAGATGACGGACAAGGGCATGAAGCCCGTGAAGCCAGAGGGGGGAGTCCTCGCCGAGCGGGCCAGGAGTCTGGGCAGCGGACCAAGAACTACGCGCCGGATCCTGCGCGAGAGGCGCAAGAGCGTCGATTGTCGCCCGGAGATGCGTCAGAGTTCGGTCTCCCGGGTTGCGATCTGGCGCGAACGGACGGATCAGTTGGTCGCCGACGACCCTCATGTCCGCGTCCGAGTAGATGCCTGCTTTCGGATTCTCGCGAGTTGACCATGTGTAGACCTGTTCCAGCGTGTCCTCCGATCCGATCAGGCGAGGCGCCTCGGCCTGAGCGGCGACATAGAGCATGGGGCGGCCTCGGAAGGGCCGCCAGACGGAGATGCGGAGGTGCTTGGATCTGGCCACAGGGGGAGGCTAGTGTCCGCACACCGATAGCGCAAGGAGCGTGGAGAGGGGCGCTCCACGCGCGTGGAGCGGGCATCGTCAGGCGTGGCGTGGGGGTTCGGTGGGCCGTCTCGGGCGGGCGGCGAGCTGGGCCCGCCCGGCGCAGTGACGGAACGCGGCGTCATCGTCCATGTCACCGACGATGACGCCGTTCGAGGAGGCAGTGCCCCCCCCCAACCGGTGGCACGGGATCGAGGGCGCGCGGGCAGCCTGACAGCCCACGAGGTTGGGTGCTCGGGAGTCCGAGCTGCCTGTCCGAGATCGGAGGCATCTCGGGCGTGGCCGTGCCTGTCCGTTGGTCGATCGAGAGCGACTGGAGA
>CALJKZ010000362.1 GCA_937983085.1 uncultured Gemmatimonadales bacterium | reverse complement strand
TGGCTAGAAGGTATGCGGCGGATGCCTCGGTCCCCCGGCCATCGCCCTGCTTCGAGGCTTGGGCCTCCTCGATGCGGTGCGGGACGCTGGTGCAGTACCCATCGATGTGATGCAGCTGAGAGCGGGCCGACGCCGGGCCCGGCTGCGACTGCCGGGATCCCTGTCCCTGTCGCGCTACCGTCTCGATGCCCTCCTCTGCGATGCGGTCGTGGACGCCGGAGGGGACGTGTGCTTTGGAGTCCGCGTCGAACGGCTGGCCACGGAGGATGAGGGGGTGGAGCTCCGCGTCCGTTTCGAGGGCGAGGTGCGACGGCTGCGCGCCAGGGTTGTGGTGGACGCCACGGGCCTCGGCGGACTGCAGTTGAGGGGCGCCCGGTCGGCGGAGGACGTCGCGGAGGGCTCCAGGGTGGGCCTGGGCGCCGTCTTCCCACCGGACGTCGTGCCTCCGCACGACCGGTCGGGGGGGCGCGGGTGTTCGATTTGCGATCCCGGAGAACTGAACATGATGGTGGGCCGGTACGGCTACGTCGGCATGGTGCGTACCGAGTCCGGCGCGCTGGACGTGGCCGCGGCGGTGGATCGCTCGTCGGTGTCTCGCTTGGGACCCGCGGGGGCCGTGGCCGCAATCGTGCGTGAAGCCGGTTCGCGACTTCCGGAGACGGAACCCGTCTTCGGGTGGCGGGGCACTCCGGCCCTCACTCGGCGGACTCCGCGCGCGGCCGAAGGGAACGTCTTCCGAGTGGGTGATGCCGCGGGGTACGTGGAGCCCTTCACGGGTGAAGGCATGGGGTGGGCCCTCGCGGGGGGTGTGAGTGTGGCGCCCCTCGTTCTGGAGGCGTTGGACGGCGCTGGCGAGGAAGCCGCCCGCCGGTGGATCCGCACGCATCGTCGTGTGGTGGAGCGGCGACAGAGGGTCTGCCGTTTTCTGGCATTGGGGCTGAGGCGTCCTGTCCTCGTCGGAGCCGCGGTGCGCGCTCTCCGCGTGGCGCCGGTGCTGGCGCGCCCGCTGATGGCGGCGACGGCCCGTTTACCTCACCTGGACGACGCAGCCCGATGGCCCGGCGAGCCTGCGACGGGCGCGTCGCCCGAGATCCCCGTCGGCGCAGGGGTCGCACCGTGACGCACCTCCATCTCCAGGGCATCGGCACCGCCCTGCCTCCGCACCGCCTCACCCAGGCCGAGGCCGTGGAGCTGCACGCGTCGTTCTGCGGCTTCGACGCAAAGAAGTCCCGGACCCTTCGCGCTCTGTATCGGCGGTCCGGCGTGGATACGCGACACAGCGTGCTCCTCGACGACTCGCGCGGGGATCTCGCGGCACGGCAGCGCTTCTATCCGCCCTCTTCGGGGAATGGAGACCTGGGGCCGACCACGGTGGCGCGCATGGCCGCGTACGAGACGCACGCGCCGCCGCTGGCCGTCGAGGCCGCCCGGGAGGCGCTGGAGGCGGGAGGGGTGTCTCCCGACGAGGTGACCCACCTGGTCACGGTTTCGTGCACGGGCTTCATGGCTCCCGGCGTCGACTCCGCCATCGTTCACGAGTTGGGTCTCGGGGCAGCGGTCCGTCGGACGCACGTCGGATTCATGGGATGCTACGGAGCGCTGGCGGCCCTTCGGGTCGTGGATTCCATCCTGCGCGCCGAGCCGGAGGCCGTACCTCTGCTCTGCTCGGTGGAGCTCTGCACCCTCCACTTCTCCTACGCGTGGGACCCGGAGCTGCTGGTGGCCAACGCCCTCTTTTCCGATGGGGCTGCTGCGGCGGTGGGTCGGGCGGGGACACCGGGGGCGTGGAAGGTGGTGGCCACGGGTACCCACCTCCTGGCCGAGGCCGAGGACGCCATGACCTGGCGCATCGGTGACCATGGCTTCCGGATGACGCTCTCGCCCACCATTCCGGACCTCATCGAGGGTACGCTGAGACCCTGGCTCGAAGGGTGGCTCAGGGATCAGGGGCTGGCCCTCGCCGACGTGGCGTCGTGGGCCATCCACCCGGGTGGGCCTCGCATCGTGTCGTCGTGTCGGCGGGCCCTCGACCTCCCACGCGAAGCCACGGCCGTCTCGGAAGAGGTGCTTTCGGAGTGCGGAAACATGTCGTCGGCCACCGTGCTCTTCATCCTCCAACGAATGGCCGACCGGGGTGTCGAAGGGCCCTGCGTGGCCCTGGCCTTCGGGCCGGGGCTGGCCATTGAAGCCACGCTGCTGGAGTAAGGCCGCCCTCTTGAGGTGAGGCCATCGGGCTGATGGGGGCCGAGGCACGGCCTAAGGCGCTGGCAGTTCCACTCGCGCTTGCCAGACGACCGACGTGCCGGCATCCTGACCCGCCGCGGCGAGGAAGCCCCGGTCCACCGGTCGAGCGCATGGCAGAGACACCGGGACGGCGCGACGAGACGGCTGAACACGGAGATGGACGAATGGACGGAACGCTCGGCCGAAATGGACCCGGGAACGTGGAGCGGCGTGACTTCCTGCGGGCCGCCCTGGCTGCGGCTGCGGCCGGCGCCATGGCGCCTTCGGAGCTGCTCGCCTTGGAGCCCGACCCGGAGGTCCGGGCCGAGTTGGCTTCGGCGCTTGCCCAGCAGGCTCAGGAAGCGCCTCCGCCGGTGCCCCTCGGAAACGGCGAGCATCCGGCCCTCGTCTTCCAGGCGTACCCGGGGGGCACCGGCTCCCTCTACAAGCGGTGGCACTCCGAAGGCCTCGACCCCTTCCAGCGACACCCGATTCCCATCGAGCCGTGGGTGGGGCCGGTGCCTGGCGACCCCGAAGACATCGCCTTCCTTCCGGTGCATCGACTCGCCGCCCTCATCCGGGGAGGACACATCTCCTCGGTAGAACTCACCGAGATCTATCTGGAGCGGACGAAGCGCCTGGACCCCTCCCTCATGTTCGCGGTCACCATCCTCGAGGACCGGGCCATGGAAGAGGCGCGCCAGGCGGACCTGGACCTGGCCAACGGGGTGTACCGGGGTCCCCTCCACGGGATTCCGTACGGTGTGAAGGACCTCTTCACCGTCGAGGGGACGCGGACGACGTGGGGCTCGGCGGACTACGCCGATCAGGTCATCGACCAGGATGCCGACGTCGTGCTTCGGCTCCGGGACGCCGGGGCGGTGCTCATCGCCAAGTTGGCCACGGGCGAGTACGCCTCGGGCGATCGTTGGTATCGGGGGATGACCCGGAACCCGTGGAATCCCGAAGAGGGCTCCAGCGGATCGTCGGCCGGACCAGGCTCGGCGACGGCGGCGGGAGCCGTGGCGTTCGCCATCGGCACGGAGACACAGGGCTCCATCGTCTCTCCCGCGCGACGCAACGGGCTCAGCGCGCTGCGCCCCACCTTCGGGAGCGTGTCGCGCTACGGCGGGATGGTCCTGTCGTGGAGCATGGACAAGGCCGGGCCCATGTGCCGAACGATCCTGGACTGCGCCCTCGTCTTCGAGGCCGTCCGGGGCGCCAGCGAACGGGATCCCGCGTCCCTGACCGCCCCCTTCCGTTTCGATCCCGACGTCGACCTGATGGCGTACCGCATCGGGTACGACGAGGAGGCTCCGGAGGCGTTCCTCGAGCAGCTTTCCGACATGGGGGCTCGCCTCGAACCCATGAACGAGATCCCCGAGGGCGGATCCAACTCCCTCGGCGTGGAATCATCCGCGGCGTTCGACTTCCACGTATCGCCCGACGGCGAGGAGCCGGAGCCGGTGCCCGAGGGCCTCGAGCCCCGGGAAGCTCGTCGGCGTGGGCGCTTCCGCCGGGGACGCGACACCCGGGCCTTGGACTACGTGCAGAGCCAGCGGCGCCGGCTCATCCTCATGAAGGAGATGCGCGACGCCATGGCCGGCTTCGACATGTTCGTGTCAGGGCGCGGGCACGTCGGCCTCACCAACCAGACGGGACACCCGGCGGTCATCGTCCAGTACGGGTACGGCGTGCGTAATCCCGACGCCGATTCTCCTACGACGATGCCGTTGACGACGACTCTTCTGGGTGGTCTGTTCGCGGACGACGCGATCCTGAGCGTCGCGCACGCCTTCCAGAAGCGGACCGACTGGCACCTGAAGAGGCCGCAGCTGGCCTGACGTCGTCTTCGGCCCGACCCCCTGTGGTGGGTAGCGTGAGGACCGGAAGGTCGTCGCGTCCGCGACGCCGCTTGCGTCCGCGCACCAGACGGCGGTGCTCGAAGATGGCGAAGGCGCTCACCAGACCGAGCACGAGGTGGGTCCATCCCAGCACGTCGAGGGTTAGCGGCGTAGCGGCGGTCTGGATGAGGTAGCCGCTGATCACCAGCGGCCCGAAGGCCACGGTGGCCGCCAGGCCCGTCTTTCGCCCGGTGGGCAGACTCGACTTGAGGCTGCGCCAGATGTGCTGCGTGGTGATGAGCCCCACGGCGAAGAGCATGAGAGGCGCGGTGAGGATGTGCGCCTTCAGGAACCACGGCTCCAGCGGGTGGTTGATGACGGCCCACGGATCCACTGGTGTCAGGAAGCGCTTCATGTAGAAGTACCCGACACCGCTGAGGGTGGCGACGGCCGTCGTCACGTACAGGAACCACCGCTGGAAGCGGGTCACCGGTTCGACGACTCCTGTCGTGCGTCGAACGGATCGATGATCTCATGGAGGGCCAACGTCCGGCGCACGGCCTCCGTCACCGCGTTGGCGGTGAGCGTGGCGCCGGTCATGGGAGCGATGGCTCCCCGCAGCGACAACTCGTCGTCCAGGGGGCGGTCGAGAAACTGGGCCAGCCACCCTTCCGGTGCCTCGTACTCGGGAGGCTCGCGGAAGGACACGGTTTCCACCCGAGCGACCCGGCCCCGTGGGTCGACGACGATCATGAGGACCTCCTGGAGCGTGCGCACCCGGTGGGCGTCGAAGTAGGCGACCCCGACGGGCGATCCACCGTCGGACGCGACGTAGTACGACACGACGCCCCGATCGATCCCTGCCCGGGGGCCGGCCAACGCCCGAGCGTCCTCCAGGTCCGACTCGTCGAGGAATGCGGTGCGCCGTTCCACGTCGGCGGAGCCGAAGGCAAGCTGCAGCGCCTGATCCTGGGTGAGCTGGGCATTCACGTCCGCGGGGAGCGCCAGCGCGGCAATGAGCGAGGCTGCCAGCATCCCCGCCCGCCCTCCGGGGCGGACGGGGTTCGGCGCGCGGAGGGCCGTCAGAATAGCCATCCGAGACTCACGTTCCATTGGTTCGTGGCCGTTTCGGCGGCGTTGGACCAGAGCTGGTAGTCGGCCTTGAGCACCACCTCCGGCACCGGCTTCCAGGCGGCGCCGAGAGAGGTGATCGTCACGTCGTTGGCCGGATCGGCGGCGAATCCGGTGGCCACCTCCCGCTGGGTGTTCACCTTCTCGAAGCGGACATACGGGAGGAGCTGGTCTTCCAGCGTCGACCCGCGGAGTACGTCATAGCCGGCCTGGAGGTACCAGCCGAGCATGGCCGTTCCGATGCCCTCGGCCCCGGTGAGCCCGATCATCTGGTTGAGCTCGGCGACGTCGTCGACCGACGCTCCGGCCACGAGCGCACGCAGGTCCCAGCCACGAGCACGGTAGTCGGCGTGAAGATCCCAGATGGTCACGCGACCACCCACCTCCTCACCGCCGAACATGGCGTTGTGAGCGGTCTCGCCGGTGTACGCCGAAGCACCCACGTTGAGACCGAGCACGCCGGTGTAGTCCAGACGACCCGCGACGCCGAAGTCTTCGGCCAGGGCTCTCGAGCCCTTCTGGCGACCGCCCCGGAGGCCCGAATCCGAGAAGCTCATCCCGTTCAGCGAATTCATGACGTACACCCGCCACGAGACCGCGTCGTTGCCGCCGAAGAGGCCGACACCGTTCTCTCGCCACGTGGTGGGGATGATCCGGTTCTCGGTGAGGGGACGCTCGGAACCCAGGAAGATGGGCGGCTCGTGGAGCTCGTTGACCAGTCCCATGGGCGCGAGGAGTATTCCGCCGCGAACGCCTACGTCGTCGTTGATGAGGTAGTCGATGTAGGCGAACTCGAGGAAGATCTCGTCGGCGTGCTCCACCTCGATCTCGGAGTTGAAGAGGATGCGGTCGTTGAACTTGTAGCCGACGTAGATGATGACGCGGAGCGCGTCGAACTGATCCGTGGACGTCGCCGGCGATCCGTCCTCACGCTCGGAGGCGTAGTCCTCGTAGAGCCCCTCACCGTAGCCTCCGATGGAGACACCCCGCTCTACGCGGTACACCTTCGAGGCAGCAGGGCCGAGCCCCAGCATGGCGGTGTCCGCCCGAACGACATCACCGCCCAGGTCCATCCGCTCGAGTTCCCGGGTGATGGCGTCGAGGCGACGCTCGAGTTCGGCCACGCGGGCCGAATCGGCTGCCTGCGCGTCGAGGCGCGACGGTGTCAGGGCGGCGGTGAAGAGAAGGAGGATGGTGCTCAGGACTGCTATGGACTGAAACGAATTCATGTGTTGTGGTTTGGTGGTCACGACGGTGACCGGGGGGAGGGGGTGGACAAGGTGATGGAGTGAGAATGCAGAGCGGGCGTGGTCCGAGAGGTCGTCCCGCCCGCGCCGGATACGACGAAGAGAGCCGCCACGTCGAGCTCCGCCGCGCGGCGGAGGCCGTCTTCGGGCCCGAGGACGAAGAGCGCGGTGGCCAGGACGTCCGCGGCGAGCGGATCGGTGTGTACGACGGTGACGCTTCCCCACGCCGGGACGGGGCGACCCGTGCGGGGATCGAGGAGATGGCCGTACCGCTCTCCGTCGACTTCGATGCCTCGTTCCGTCTGTCCGCTGGTGGCGACGGAGACGTCGGCCAACCGTAGGTCGGCGAACGGCCGACCGCGCTCGACGGGGTCGGCCACGGCGAGGGTGGAGGGGTCGGAGCCGATGAGGAGGACCTGGCCTCCAAGATCGATGCGGGCAGCGGTGGCGCCGGACTCCCGGAGGGCGAGACGGGCCTCGCGGAGGGCCGCGCCCTTGCCCCAAGCTCCGGCGTCGAGCCACGCCGCCGCCGAGCGCCGGACCACGGAGCCGTTCGTGGCGTCGATGGCCACGCCCCGCTCTCCCGCGGCGTCGAGTGCGTGCCGAAGCTCGGCGACGTCGGGTACGCGGCCGTCGCCTCGAAGCTGCCAGGCGTCGATGAGGGCTCCCACGGCCGGATGGAACGCCTGACTCGTGGCGTCGCTCCAACGAGCAACCTCGGCCAGGAGGCCGGCCAACGCGGGGGTCGGGTGGACCAGCGTGCCAGGCGCGGTGCGATTCAGCCGCGACAGCTCCGAGTCGTCCCGCCAGGTGGTGAGCAGGTCCTCGGTTCGCTCCATCGCCGTGAGCGCGGCCTCGCTGGCGGCGAGTGCGGTCTCACGATCCGCCGCATCCACGGTGAGTACCACCCGCGTGCCCATGAGCCACGCCGTGCGCTCCACGGAGCCGAGTAGAGCCCCGTCCTCCTGGCCCGACGCATCGAGCGTCGTGGCACAGAGGGCGGCGACGACGGTGGCCGACGCGACGAGCAGTCGGCGTGCGTTGATCTGTGGGGAAGGGCGAAGCATGCGAGTCGAGATTGAGAACCATTCTCATCTAACCGTCTCCATGGTACCGCACCCGGTTCGGACGGTCAACGCGCCCGAGGATCGCGGTGTCGGGATGTACGGGGCATATCGCCCCTGCGGGCGTGCCCGCGTATTGTCCTCCGCTTCCACCGGATCGCTTCGGCGGCCCGACCCACCTCGCGTACGGGAGACCCTCAGCATGTCGCGCACCTTCGTCCGAATCGCCGCAACCGTGGCCTTCCTCGCCGTGAGCCCCATCGCTCTGGCCGCTCAGGCCGACCCCCGACTCGACGATCTCAAGGAGGAGGCCCTCGAGCTCGTCGAGGAGCGGGCCGAGATGGTCCAGGAGATCATCGACATGCTCTTCTCCTTCGGGGAGCTGGGCATGCAGGAGTTCGAGACCCAGGCCTACCTCACCGGCCTGTTGGAGGATGAAGGGTTCGACATCGAGCTGGGTGTGGCGGGCATGCCCTCGGCGTGGACGGCACGGTGGTCCAACGGCTCGGGTGAGCCGGTCATCGCCCTCGGCTCCGACGTCGACGGGATCCCCCAGTCGAACCAGAAGCCCGGCGTCGCCTATCGCGATCCCATCCTGGCGATGGCCCCGGGGCACGGGGAAGGCCACAACTCCGGCCAGGCCGTGAACATCGTCGCGGCCATCGCGGTGAAGGAGATCATGGAGCGCGAGAACATCGACGGCTCCCTCCTCATCTGGCCCGGCGTCGCCGAGGAGCAGGTGGCGTCGAAGGCCTACTTCGTCCGCGAGGGTGTCTTCGACGGCGTGGACGTGAATCTCTTCACCCACGTGAGCAGCGGGTTCGGCGTGAACTGGGGCCAGCAGGGCGGCAACGCCCTGTGGTCGGTGATGTACCGCTTCACGGGTGAGACCGCCCACTCGGCCGGCTCGCCGTGGAGGGGGCGCTCCGCGCTGGACGCCGTCATGCTCATGGCCCAGGCGTGGGAGTACAAGCGGGAGCACCTGCGGCCCGCCGCGCGGTCCCACTACATCATCGTAGACGGCGGCGACCAGCCCAACGTGGTGCCCCAGACGGCCACCATCTGGTTCTACTTCCGCGAGCGGGACTACGAGCTCACGAAGGAGCAGTACGACGCGGCGGCGCTGATGGCGGAGGGCGCTGCCCTCATGACGGGTACCACCGTGGACACCATCATGACCGTGGGATCGGCGTGGAGCCGACACTTCAGCAAGCCGGTGGCCGAAGTCACCTTCGCCAACATCCAGCGCGTGGGAATGCCCGAGTGGTCCGAGGACGACGTTCGATTCGCCGAGGCGTTCCAGGCCGAGATGGGCGTCGAGGTCACCGGCCTGCAGACAGAAGTCCCCGAGGAGATGAGCGGACCGGTGGATCTGTCCCGCTCCCTGGGCGGAGGCTCCGACGACATCGGCGACATCTCGTGGAACATGCCCACGGTCACGTTGGGCTACCCGTCGAACATGCGCGGGGGGCCGGGACACAACTGGGCCAACGGAATCGCCATGGCCACGCCCGTGGCCCACAAGGGCGGCGTGGCGGGTGCGAAGGTCCAGGCGATGACGCTCCTTGACCTCTTCCTGGACGGTGAGACCATCGATGCGGCCTGGGCCTACTTCAACGACGTGCAGACCGCCGAGACCGAGTACATCCCCTTCATCAGCGAGCACGACGAGCCCGCCATCTGGCTCAACGAGGACATCATGGCCCGCTGGCGGGAGCAGATGCGCCCCTTCTACTACGATGCGGATCGCTACGACACGTATCTGGAGCAGTTGGGGATCGAGTACCCGACCATCCGGACGACGCCCGTGTCGGACGACGCCCCGGACGCGGGCGAGGGCGCCAGACCGGCGGGATCGGCGTCGGATCGCGGCCCGGGCGGTTCGTGACGTCACGCATTCGTAGCGCCATGTCGCTCCACGCCTTCGGATCCGGGCCGAATCGGTTCGGGGGAGTCGGCCGGTTGGCCGTCGTCCTCGCTGGCGTGGCGTGGGGCCCGGCTCCTGTGGCCGCGCAGGAGATCGATGTCGTCGAGATGACGGTGGAGGACGTGCACCGCGGGTATGCCGCCGGGGACTTCACGGCCGTCGAGCTCACCGAGGCGTTCCTCGACCGGATTCGTCGGTACGAGGACCACTACAACGCCTTCATCTCCATGAATCCCCACGCCCTCGCCACCGCAGCGGAGCTGGACGTCGCCTATGCGGGCTCGGGTCCGGTGGGTCCCCTTCACGGCGTCCCGGTGGTCATCAAGGACAACATCGACTACGGGGGGCTCGTCACCACGGCCGGTTGGGAGGGCTTCAGCTCGGCTACCGGCGGGGTGGACATGGTACCGTCGGACGACGCCGCGGTGGTGTCCCGCCTTCGGCACGCCGGCGCCATCATCCTCGGAAAGACGAATCTCCCCGACTTCGCGGGTCATGGGACCCGCACCACGAGCAGCGTCGCAGGGATGACGCTCAACCCGTACAACGTCGAGAAGGTGCCGGGTGGCTCCAGCGGGGGCACTGCCACCGCCGTCAACGCGAGCTTCGCGGTCCTCGGGTTGGGCACGGAGACCGGTGGCTCCATCCAGAACCCTTCCTCGGCGCAGGCCCTCGTGGGGGTGAAGCCGACGTACGGGTTGGTGCCCCTGGAGGGCGTGGTGCCGCTGAGCGGGACGTACGTGGACGTGGTGGGCCCCATGGCCCGGACGGTCCGAGACGCAGCGCTGACCCTGGACGTGCTGGCGGGCCCCACCGAGGAGGACCTGGCCACGTACGCTGCCGTCGGCAACATGCCGGAGGGCGGATACGTCGTGGGCCTGGATGCCGGAGCCCTCGCGGGCAAGCGCTTCGGTCTGGTGGGCACGGGATGGCGCGACGACTTCCTGCCTCTGGACTCCACCACGGAGGAGCACTACCGACGGGCCGTGGAAACGCTCACGAGTCTCGGCGCCGAGGTCGTCGAGGACCCGTTTGCCGGGACCGGCTTCAAGGACGCCTACGGCGAGCGGACGGGGGTGCGGACCCAGGGCGCGTACGACATGCTTCTCTACATGCGGGGGCTCGGCTCCGATGCACCCTTCGACTCCATCGAGGAGTGGGAGGCGCTCAGCGGCCGTCCCTACGACCGAGGTCGGAGGGGAGACGACGAGGGGCCACCGCCGGCCCGCCCCAGCGCGACCGAGGCCGGAGACGCCTACCAGGCGTGGCGCCACCGGGTGCGCTCGCTCTTCCGCAGTGTCCTGGAGGAGCACGAACTCGACGGGCTCTTCTTCCCCCAGTCGGGTCAGCCCAACCGCCCGGTGGTGGAGGATCCCGAACGCCCGGAGTACACACCCAACAACTGGGCGGAGATTCCCAGCAACATCATCAACGATCTGGGCGTCCCCACCGTCACCGTTCCGTACGACTACTACGACGACGGGACGCCGTTCGTCTTGGCGTTCATCGGTGACATGTGGTCCGAGGCCGCCCTCCTCTCCTTCGCCTACGCGTTGGAACAGGCGACGAAGGGACGCCGGGCGCCCGACCTGGTGGAAGCCCCCGGGAACTGAGCCCGCGGACGTCCGGCAGGGAGGACGGAGGGCTTCGAGTCGCCCCACCGTCGGGCTACACTCCGTGCTGACACGACGGGCGGAAGGCCTCTTCTCAACCAAAGGGTCGCTGGCCGTGTCTCCAACATCGGTGCCCTCTGCCACCTAACGACGCCGGACCTCCAGTGTTGTCCCATAGATTCGGACTCCTCCACCTCATCCTCGGTTCCGCCTCCCTCGTCGGTGCGACGCTTCTCGGCGCTCCGACAGCGGTGTCGGCCCAGCTCGAGAGCGGTCGCCCCAACGTCTTCTTCGACTGCGAGGGGCGGGACTGCAACTCCCAGTACTACCGCACCGAGATCGGGTGGGTGAACTGGGTGAACGACCAGGAGGTCTCGGACCTCCATGTCATCATGACGAGCACCAACACGGGGGTGGGGGGGCGTGAGTATCGCCTCGACTTCCTCGGACGGGAGGACCTCGCGGCGTACGAGGACCAGCTCCTCTGGCAGTCGCTTCCCACCGACACCGATCGCGAGCGGCTCGACGGAGTGGCCCACGTCCTCGGCCTCGGCATTGCCCGCTTCGCGTCCGTGGCTGGGTACCGCGACCTGGTGTCCCTGCGGGGGCCCGATCCCGAGAGCTCGGTGGGCGGTCGCCGTGTGGTGTCCCAGGCCGAGGTGGACGACCCGTGGAACCTGTGGGTCTTCCGAATCAACGGAAACGCCAACCTCGACGGTGAGGAGCTGAGCAGCACCCGCCGCTTCAACGCCGGATTCAACGCCTCCCGGGTCTCGCCGGAGTGGAAGGTCAACCTCAACAGCAACATCAACTACCAGCGCCGCGAGTTCGAACTCGAGGACGGGACCTTCAGTGACACCCGCGTGGACTGGAGCGTGAACCCCCTCATCGTCTACTCGTTGGCGGACCACTGGTCCGTTGGACTCCAGGGGCAGGTGGCACGCCAGACCCGGTTCAACCAGGGCTTCCGATGGGAGATCACCCCGGCTGCCGAGTTCAGCGTCTTCCCCTATGACGAAGCCACTCGAAGGGCGTTCACCTTCGGCTACAAGATCGGTCCGGCCTACCGCGACTACATCGAAGAGACCGTCTTCGGGGAGTCCTCGGAGCTGCGCTTCGAACAATCGCTGGAGGTGGAGCTGTCCCAGCGACAGACGTGGGGCGATGCCGGGCTCACGCTCCGTGGGTCCCACTACCTCCACGACGTCGCGCTCTACAACGTCTCCCTTCGGGGCGACATCGACTTCCGTATCACCCGCGGCCTGAGCATCAACGCCCGGGGGAACGTGGGATGGGTCGAGGACCAGATCTACCTCTCGGCCCAGGGCGCCACCGACGAGGAAGCGCTTCTCGAGCTACGTCAGCGCGGGACGGACTTCAACTACGGAATGTCCGTCGGGTTCTCGTTCCAGTTCGGATCGATCTTCAACAACGTGGTGAACAATCGATTCCGCGGCGTGAGCGGCTTCGGCGGAGGGTTCGGCCGCTTCTTCTAGGCGAGGATTCGCCGTCAGTTACAGGCTACGAAGCCGGGCTGGGTCGCCGGAGAAGCGTTTCCGGCCGACGCGTCGCCGAAGTAGATCCCGCACTGCTGGCCGGCCAGACCGGAGTGCGTCCCGGTGGCCGCCCACCCCGTACCCGTGGCTTCGTTGACCGTGACGGTCACGGCGTCGGTGAGCGTGATGTTGAGGTCGTTCACGTCACCGGCGTACGAGTACAGGTTGCTCAGGTAGATCTCTTGCTGACTCGCCACGTTCTTGAGGTCGGACGTGACGGCGGCGATGTACGATTTATGCCTCATCGAGGAGAACTTGGGGATGGCGATGGACGCCAGGACCCCAATGATCACCACGACGATGAGCAGCTCGATCAGGGTGAAACCGCGGCTGTTGTTGTTCATAGCTTCCTTCCGTGAAGCCCGCTCTTCCGGGCACAAGTCCCCCACAGTCGTCGTGCGGATGGGGGAAGAACGAAGAACGGACACCTTTCATGGAACGCTACGCCCCACCCTCTGGGGCCGCAAGGAAAACGGTTCGCGGCGACCCGACCGTCCCTGATTGATCAACGACCGCCGGATTGGGTACTTTCCCCCGCGCAGCGTGTGGAGATTCGCGGGCGGTTCGTGGGCGCCGCCGGTCACTCCACGACCCCAGATGAGGAACAGCGGAGGATTCGTGGCAGGCCATAACAAGTGGTCGAAGATCAAGCGAAAGAAGGGCGTGAACGACGCGAAACGCGGCGCGCTCTTCACCAAACTCATCCGGGAGATCACGGTCGCCGCCCGGGAAGGGGGAGGCGATCCGGCCTACAATGCACGCCTCCGTCTCGTCGTGGACACGGCCAAGGCCGAGTCGATGCCGTCGGACAACATCGAACGGGCCATCAAGAAGGGCACGGGGGAGCTCGAGGGCGTCAACTACGACGAGGCCACCTACGAGGGCTATGGCCCCGGTGGCGTGGCGCTCTTCATCGAGTGCCTGACGGACAACACCAACCGCACCGTCGCCGACGTGCGTCACGCCCTCGGCAAGCACGGCGGAAGCCTCGGCACCGACGGCTCGGTGGCGTGGCAGTTCGAGCGGAAGGGCCAGATCGTCGTCGACGCCTCACGATACTCCGAGGAGCGCGTGTTCGAGGCGGCCATCGAGGGGGGAGCCGAAGACGTGGAGGGGGACGGCGAGGAGTTCGTCGTCACCACCCAACTCGCCGACTTCGCCGCCGTGCGCGACCACCTGGAAGAGGCCGGGATCGAGACGTCGTCCGCCGAACTCACCCGGATTCCCTCCAACGAGGTGCAGGTGTCGGGTAGCGACGCAGAGCAGCTCCTGAAGCTTCTCGACGCCCTGGACGACCTCGACGACGTCCAGAAGGTCCATTCCAACGCGGACATCGACGAAGCGGTCCTCGCCGAGGCGATGTGACGCCGTGTTGGTTCTCGGCATCGATCCGGGGACCGCGGCCACGGGGTACGGCGTCGTCCGGCGCCTCGATCACGGCCGCGTGGTTCTCGTCGAGTGCGGTGTCATCCGGACATCGCCGCGGGAGCCCCTCGCCGCGCGGATCCGGGAGATCTACGACGCCGTCGTCGCGCTCATCGAGCGTCACGGTCCCGGCGC
>CALJKZ010000361.1 GCA_937983085.1 uncultured Gemmatimonadales bacterium | reverse complement strand
GTGTTGCCGTCCCCGTCGTTGTCGACTCCGTCGGCGCACTCCGCCGGGTCCGTCCCACCGCCGGACAACTGCGTGATCATGGGCACGTAGATGTCGTTGATGAGCTGGACCGACTCGGAGGTGGGGGCGACGGTGGTGAAGCCGCTGTAGAAGGCGCTCGTCCCGGGCACCACGATGACGTGGATGCGGGAGAAGATGGTGAAGTCGCCCACGCGCAGGAGCCGCGCGGCAACCGACTCGGGCCCGAGAATGCCCGTGGGCTGGGCGTTGATCTGACAAACGACGGTGGTACCCGCGGGGTTGCCGATGAAGTTGCGGGCCGTGGTGAGCTCCGCATCCAAGATCGCGGCGGACGTGAAGCCTCCGGTGATCTGCGCGTTCAACAGGTAGCGCCACACCGCGCGACCGTCGGCGCGGATGAGGTCGGCGCCGGCCACGGTCCCGGGGAAGGCGAAGCCGGACACGTCGCCGGCGTCGGACACCGTCCACCCCTGGGGCACCATGAAGCCCAGGAGGAGGCTGGTGGAGTTCGAATACGGGCTCTGCGCGAAGTCGATGTCGAAGGGAATGGTGTAGGCCGTGGACGGGAGATCGCCCCGCGGGACGCCATTGATGAAGTCCCAGAACACGGCCTCGACACCGGTGACGTCGTTGCAGAGTTGGGAGGTGGCAGCGTTGGAGGGCCCGACTCCGTCGTCGCCTCCGCAGGCGGCGACGGTGGCGGCCACGCAGAGCGCGGCGGTAGCGAGCACGCGGGTGTTCTTCATGGGATCCTGATCCTGGGGGGATGTGCGGTCCGTACGTCGGCGACCACTCGGGAGGGAGGATCGCGCCGGCGGGCAGAGTATCGCCGGGCCCCGGGGTTGTCCACCGCCCCCTGCCCGACTCTGTTCACGCATCCCACAGGAGGACGCCATGAAGTGCTACCCCATGCTGTTCGTCCGCGACGTCGTGGCCAGCTCACGTTGGTACCAGCAGCTCTTCGGTCTCGCTTCCGCTCACGGCGGCGACGAGTTCGAGATGCTCGTCGACGGTTCTGACCTCGTCCTCACCCTGCACGACCGTACCATCGACGAACATCACCTCCCGGCACGCCCGACGGACGACACGCCCGGCCGCGGCGTTCTCCTCTACGTCACCGTCGAGGATGTCCATGCGGTCCACGATCGCGCCGTGGCCATGGGCGGGGACGTGGTCGAAGCACCCCGCGAGAATCCCAAGGCCCGCGCCGTCGAGTTCAGCCTCCGCGACCCCGACGGCTACGCCATCACCGTATCCGAGTGGTCCGGATAGAGGCGACGGCGCCTACTCGATCCTCAGCGCCTCGACGGGATCGATCTTCGTTGCGCGTCGGGCAGGAATCCACGTCGCGACGAGTACCGCCGTAACCAGAAGCAGAGACACGCCCACGTAGGTGGACACCTCCAGCACGGCGATCCCGCTCATGCCCACCGCGAGGACCCGGCCGGCCCCGTAGGCCAGAATCAGGCCCAGCCCCACGCCGATGGCTCCAGTCACGGCGCTCTCGCCCAGGACCGCGCGACGGACGGCCGGGGCACTGGCGCCCATGGCCATCCGCACGCCGATCTCCTGCTGGCGGCGGCTCACCGAGTGCGCCACCAGGCCGTACACGCCCGCCACCGCGAGGAGGAGGGCGAGCACGCCGAAGCTCCCGAAGAGGGTGGTGAGGAACCGTATGCCCGCGAGATCCGCGGCGTGGGCCCGGCGCAGCGTCTGGAGCTCGGCGAGGGCGACGTCGGGGTCGAGCTCCGCCATGACGGCGCGCACGGCTGGCACGGCCTCGTCGGGATCGCCGGAGGTCCGGACGAGGAAGGCCATGGAGCGCCTCACCGACTGGGACCGTGGCACGTACACCGCGGGGAACGGGTCGGGTCGTGCGACGCCGTTGATCTGGATGTCCGGCACGACACCCACGACGGTGCGGAGCAGGTTCTCGTCGTAGACCGACCGGATGCGGCGACCCACCATGCTTCCCTCGACGCCCATGCGCCGGGCCATGGACTCACTGACCATGGCCACGGGCTCCGTCTCGCCCCGATCCTCGGCGCCGAAGGTGCGACCCTCCTGCGCCGGGACCCCCAGCGTCGCGAACCACGCCGGATCGACCTCGATCCAGGCGGCGTTGTACGCCACTCCCTCCGGGGGCATGGCCTCACCCTCGAAGCCGAACGCCCTCGTCAAGGACATCCCGCCCGCTCCCATGGGCAGGCGTGACGTGGCGGTAGCCGCGGTGATGGCCGGATGACCCTCCAGGCGCTCCCGGGCCTGAGCGTAGAACGCCTCGACGAGGGCATCGTCGCCGTAACGGGTCGCGGGAAGCCGCACCGTGAAGGCGAGGACCGGATCGGCATCGAAGCCCGGGTCCGTGGCGATCTGACGCTGGAAGCCCCGGATGGTGAGTCCCGCACCGACGAGAAGAGTGAGCGAGAGCGCCACCTCGGCCACCACCAACCCCTGCCGGAGACGGCGGGCACCCTTCCCGGGGCTCGCGGCGGCTCCTCCCTCCTTCAGATTCTGCGCCACGGACACACTGGAAGCTCTCAGCCCCGGCAGCACTCCGGCGAGCAGCGCGGCCAGCAGACTCAACCCGAGGCCGGCGGCGAGCACGGTGGCGTTCAGCCCGGGATCGCCCAGTGCGGTGATCTCCGGGGGCGCCAGGGAAAAGGCCCGATCGAGGGCGACGACGCCGACGACGACCCCGAGCGCTCCACCGGCGAGGGCGAGCAGCGCGCTCTCACCGAGGACGATGAACGCGAGTCGTCCACGCCCGGCGCCGAGGGCGGACCGGAGGGACAGCTCCCTCGCCCGTCCCCACGCCCGGACGGCGAGGAGGCCTGAGGCATTGAGGCACGCGATGACCAGCACGAAGAAGACGGCGCCGCCCAGAGCGGCGAAGAGCGATCCGGCATCGTCGCCTCCCTCCGAGGAGTGGAGGGGGACGGCCAGCGCCTCGGTCCCTTCGTCCCGCTCGTCGATGTCCGGACGCGCATAGATGGTGCGAGCCATGGTACGGAGCTGGTCGGAGGCCTCGTCCACGGCCACGCCGGGTTGGAGTCGGGCGATGACCTGCCAGCTGTGGTTGGAGCGGACGTCGACGTAGTCGGGCACCGTCGTCCCCCACTGGAGGGGAGTCCACACGTCGGTTCCCGCCGGCCACCCGTGTCCGTCCTCCACCACGCCCACCACCGTGTGGGGAACGCCGTCGAGGCGAACGGTCGTTCCCACCACTTCCGGGTCTCCGGCGAGGGCACCGAGCCAGAACGACTGGGCCACGACGGCCGTGAGAGGCTGTCCGGGATCGTGATCCGACGGCTGGAAGGTGCGCCCGAGCGATGTGGGCGAGCCCAGCGTCTGGAAGAAGTCCGCGTGTACCGAGGTGGTCCGTACCCGCCGCGGCTCTCCATCTCCAGCGATGTCCTGCCGTTGCACCGTGTAGAGGGAGGACGCCTCGAAGAGATCGGCGCGGGCCGTGAAGTCGACGTAGTCGGGCCAGCTGACGCTGAAACGGCTCATGTCGCGACGCGGCTGTGAGCTGTAGATCCGGACCAGCCGGTCGTTGTGCTCCAGCGGCAGTGGACGGAGGAGAAGGGCTTCGGCGAGGCTGAATACCGCCGTCGCCGCCCCGACGCCGATGGCGAAGGTGACGACCGTCAGGGCCGTGAAGCCGGGTTGTCGCAGCAGCGCTCGGGCCGAGTGTCGAACGTCCGTGAACCATCCCCGCATGACCGCCTCCTCCCGTCGTGAATACCACGCATGACGCATCGCCCCCAGGGCGAACACCACCAACCTCCCTCCCCCCTGCCCGACCAGAAGCCGATGCTCGACCTCGGCCTCCCACTGGAGTCGCCACCGATGACGCCGGTGGGCCGGCACGAGAAGCGCGGCGAAGGCGATGATCCGCCGGGCCGCCATCCTCGATACGCTCACGCCATCCTCGACGTGCTCACGCTGACCCCGACTCTCCCACGACGGCGTCGGCGGTGGGATGATCCACGCCGTCGATGGTCACCGGCGCCAACGCCTTGTACCTGTGGAGCGCCGTGATGAGCTCACGTTTGCCCTCGTCCGTGATCTCGAAGTACCGCCGCGGCGGG
The DNA here is from genome assembly GCA_937983085.1 of uncultured Gemmatimonadales bacterium. Classification (GTDB taxonomy): domain Bacteria; phylum Gemmatimonadota; class Gemmatimonadetes; order Longimicrobiales; family Gaopeijiaceae; genus UBA2589. Next base: position 6,676 of record CALJKZ010000361.1, on the reverse strand, counting down.
CGCTTCTCGTCGTGTGCGACGGCCGCGTCTTCCCACCGCGAGGCAGCCAGGCCTCGGCTCTCGAGCCGGTCCAGCGCCGGGTACACCGTGCCGCTGGTGAGGCCCGTCGCCTCGATGACGTCGAAGCCGTACCGGTGCCCCCGAGCGAGGGCATGCAGCACCATGATGGTTCCTACGGGGAGGTCGCGCGCCATGAGATCATGCTCCGTGACTAGCTATATTGATATTCAACATATCGTGACGAACAAGCTGGCGAAAGCGGCGAACCTCGAGGGCTCCGATCAGCGACTGCCCCGCCGTCCCACCGGACCCAACCGCTGGTCGAGCCAGCGCAGGGTGTGAGCGATCACCTCGTTGTTGGGCGGTACATGGCCGGCATCGAGGACCACGAACTCTTTCTCCTGGGCCGGCACACCGATCATGTCGAAGAACGGCACCTGGCTCTCCTGGTACGGATGCATGAAGTCGTACAGGCCATTGATGACCAGGGTCGGAGTCGTGATGCGAGAGACGTAGTTCCACGGCGCCACCTCCTCCGGCACGAAGCCACGCCATGCCGGGTCGAGGGCGGCCCCGATGAGGACCGAAGTCTCGAAGCGCTTCTCCAGGGCCACAGGTGTCGCCAGCTCGGCCCCGAAGCTCAAGCCCAGGTAGGCATTCCCGTCGTTGGCGAAGCGCTCGTCCGACTCGATGAGATCCATGGTGCGCATGATGTCCTGGGTCATCCACACGATGCGCTGGCGCTGCTCCGCCAACCCCAGGGCGGGCTCATCGAACCGGCGCTCGTACGTGCCCTTGAGCACTGGATAAAGCAGGGCTCGACCGCTTCTCGGGATGAACATGAGCTCCGACATCTCGCTCACGTTGGTCGACGACGACTGGGCCCGAGCCGCGGCCCCCGGGAAGTAGACGACCGACTGGTAGGGCGGATCGGCCTGGGTGGGAAGGAAGACATGGACCGGAAGGCGTTCCCCCAAGTAGGCGGCATCGACCTCGACGAGGTGTCGTGTCCACGCTTCCGTCTCGCTTCGGGACGTCCATTCCGCCTCGAGGGGACGCGGGTCGTAATCGAAGAAGGCCGTATAGGCCCGGTAGGTGACGTCGTCCACCGGCTCGAAGCCGTTGAAGTCGAAGATGGGCAGCTCGATGGGCTCGTGGACGACAGGGTCGGGCTCGACGCCCCACGAAGCGCATCGAAAGCCGTTCTCCGCGCTGCGAGACCACGGGTCCGTGGCATCGTGGTCCGTGTACAGGTGCGCGGGTGAGAGCCACGAGCCTCCCAGGATGTAGCGATCGCTTCCGGCCGCGTTCCAGACCCACTCGCGCACGTTTCCGGCGAGGTCGGCCACCCCGGTCACGCTCACGGCCTCGGTGCTTCCTACCGGGACCGGCCCCTCTCCGTCGACGAGGTTGGCATGAGCCAGGATTCCGTCGAAGGCGGAGACCCACCCGGCATCGGCGACCTTCCAGTGGTAGTAGGTAGGCAAGTCGAGCCCGCGCCAGGCACAGTACGCGACCGCCTCGAACCAACTCACTCCCTGCACCGGGTAGTCCACTCGCCCCTCCGGCCGCCGGCTCCGCTCCCCTCCGGAGGGCCCCGCCCGCCCGCTCGCACCCACCAAGTCGGGCCGCGCCCGCTCCAGGTCCAACCGGACCCCCCTGGCTTCGAGGGGTCGGAGCCAGATGTCGGGATCCCAGTCCATTGCGGCATCGAGGAACTCCCGATATGCGCCGTTGGTCACCTCGAACTCGTCGATGAGGAAGTCGCCTACCGGAATGCGATCGGCACCCAAGGAGTACTCGGTACCGGCGATGGCGACTCGGCGCGGTTGGTCCAGTGGCGTCAGCTCCACGTCTGCCAACGTCCAGACGGGCACGAAGGAGTAGAGACGGGTGTGGTGGCCGGCGAGAGTGAATCGGAGAAGAAGCTCCTCTTCCGGAAGGTCCACGGACGACGTAGGCGTGGTGCCGATGGCCGTCCAGACCGTGTCTTCCGGATCGTAGGGGCGGTACTCCACCCTTGCCCCGGGTGGATCGCTGGCCAGTGAAGCCGAGACCGCCGCTGCGTCGTACAGGTCGGCCAGGGTCGGATCGTCGGGCAGCGCGTCGATGGCCCGGGCGGCCAGGTGGAACGCCTCGGCGGTCTCGCCGACGCCGAGGAGGCGCTCGATTTCAGGAAGGGCCTCCACGCGAGCCCAACGGGCGTCCTCGCCTCCGCCCAACAGAGCGAACCCGAGGATCGTCGCCGCGATGAGCCCAACGACAGCGGCGACGGCCGAGGTGGTCGACAGCATGGGAGCCTTCTCCCCTCGCGGGGCGGAGCCAGCGCTTCGCGCGGCCTCCCTCAGCGAGCGTGCGAACGCCCCTGCCGAGTCGTGGCGGTGGCCGGGCTCCCGGGCCAAGGCACGAGCCACCTCGTCGGAGACCGCGACAGGGATTCGCGAATCGACTTCGGCGGGACTCACGGGCTGGTCGGTAAGCACCTTGGCCAGCGCCGCCCGCGGCGACAGCTCCGCGAACGGGCGGCTGCCCGTGAGCATCTGGTACGTCAGGGCTCCGAGAGAGTAGACATCGGACCGCGCATCCAGGCCCGACTCGCCGGCAGCCTGCTCCGGACTCATGTAGCCCGGCGTGCCGATGGACGAACCTGTACGGGTGAGCCGGTCATCGGCCCGGGCCTCGAAGGCCAGGGCGATGCCGAAGTCGGCCAGGAGTGGCTCTCCGTCAGCGATGAGCACGTTGGCAGGCTTCACATCCCGGTGGACCACCCCGTGCCGATGCGCGTGGTCCAGAGCGTCGCCGAGGGCGGCGCCGAACCGCACGGCCTCGTCCACGGAAAGGGGGCCCTGCGTCAGGCGCTCCCGCAGGGAGGGCCCTCGCACATACGGCATGACGTAGAAGAGCAGCCCATCCGCGTCGCCCGAGTCGAACAACGGCAGGATGTGCGGATGCTGCAGATTCGCCGTGGTCCGGATCTCGGCGAGGAACCGGTCGGCGTCGACATCCGCCGCCAGATCCGGCTTGAGGACCTTGATGGCGACCGGCCTGCCGTGCTTCACGTCGCGCCCCAGGAAGACCCGGGCCATCCCGCCCTCCCCGATCTCGCGCTCTACCTCGTAGGTATCAGCGAGGGAAGCCTTGAGACGGTCGAGGACGGACATGACAGGCGGGGGCTGGAGAGGATGGACCACATTCCCGCCGGGCGGCGTCCATCGCAAGCCCGGGCAGGTTCAGCTGACCGAGTTGCAGACGCGACACCGTGGAAGCCGACTCTCCTTCAGCCTCGCACCTGGAGGAAATCCCCCCTTTTGCGTGAGCTCCCCTCAGCCCTCGCAGCGGAGATTGATCTCCTCGGTCCCCCGCGTCCCGCCCGGACGCCGGTAGTTCAGCGCCATCTGCCACTCGAACGGAACCGGCCACGATCGCGAGAACGTGTTGGTCGACGCCGATGAACCGGACACGATGATGTCCGAACCGAAGCGGGCGGCCATGAAGGCGGCGCTCCGGCGCTCCCCACCGAGGTACGAGTCGTCGGAAAGGGTCCGATAAGCGAAATCGGCCTCTCCGATGACGCCCTCCTCGCCGTCCTCACCGGCGGCGGTGGCCGTGAGGCGCATCTGGCAGACGACGCGGGTCCCCTGATCGTCCGTAACGGTCTCCGAACTGATGAGCTCGGCTTCGTAGTCGATCTCGAAGTCGTTGGCGAAAATCCCGATGCATCCTCCCAGGAGGAGGGGTGCGACGAGAGCGGCGATGCTTCGTGGGTGGCGTGCAGACCCGAATGACGGCACGGAAATCAGTCCTGTTGTGGTGCGGGGGGGAATTCCCGACGCGCGAGTGGCCACCGCGCAACGTCACGCGGTGGCCATTCCCGGCCGATGCCGGTGCGCCGGAGGAAGGGTGGTTACATCACCACCCTGAGGTACTGCATGACCTTCGTCATGTACTTCTCGAAGAAGAACTTCTGGATGTCCATCATGTCGATCTCGCGGCCCTGGATGTAGGACTGCTCGATCTCGCTGGTCATGTCGAGGGGCGTTCCGGTGGTGATGAGGAACGTCGCCTGCTTACCGGGCTCCAACGACCCGACGCGATCATCCACGCCCATGAACTCGGCGGCGTTGATGGTCACGGCCTTGAGCGCCTCCTCCTCGGGCAGCCCGAAGGCCACCGCGACACCCGCTTCGTAGGGCAGGCGGTTGGAGTACAGCGACCCGGACCCGCCGGAGATGGCGAAGCGGACGCCCGCCTCGTGGAGGCGAGCCGGCATGCTGTAGGCGCCGTCATAGCCCTCGTACTGGCGATCCGGCGCGGCCATCGTCGAGGTGAGAATCACCGGGATGTCGTTGGCCACCAGGCGGTCCGCCACGTGGATGGCGTCCTGACCGCCCCGGATGACGATGCGGATGTCCTCTTCCAGACCCCAGGTGACGGCATCGTTGATCTGCGCCGCACCGTCGGCGGCCACGATCACGGGGATCTCGCCGGCGAAGACCGGCATCATCGCGATATAGCGCGAATCCGTCGCCACCTCTTCACCGGCGGCCACGGCGTCCCGATACGCCCGCGCCTCGGCGAAGAACTCCTTGAGCTGCTGCACCTGCTCTTCGTAGCTCGGCGGGTCCTCCTGCTGCGGACCGAAGCCCCCGAATCCGCGGAAGCGGCGAGGGTTGGGGTTGGGCCAGTTCACGTTCAGCGCGGCCGCGGATTCCATGGACATCTCCTCCCAGCTCCAGCCTTCCAGGCTGAGGGCCGACGACATGCCCGACACCAGTCCGCCACCCGGCGTGCTGAAGGCGACGAGCACGCCCGCCGAGCGGGTGGTCCCGATGTGCCGGCTCTCGGCGTTGACCGCCACGTCCGCACGCACGTTGGGATTGAAGTCGCCCAGCTCGTTGACGTCGTTGGAGACGTCCACGGCACCGATCTCGGCGATGCCCACCGTGCTGTACGCATCGATGAGGCCGGGATAGATGTGCTTGCCCGTCCCGTCGACGATACGCGTGCCGGCCGGGATCTGGATGTTCGCTCCAATGGCCGTGATGAGGCCGTCATCGAAGAGGATGGTGCCGTTCTCGATGACGCCGTTCGTCACGGTGTGGATGGTCGCACCCTGGATCGCCACCGGAACCGACTGAGGCGGCACGGTCATGCGTACCTGGGCGTCGAGGACCGCCGGCGACAGCACCGCCAGCGCCGCGGCCACCTTGAGAACATTCTTGATGGTCGTCATGTCACTCGCCCCCCGCGCGGCGCGCGTTTCCGTTGCCGTTCTGCGACGCGAGCACCGCCTGGATCAGGCGGGCCCGCTCGTCCTGGACCTGCGCACGCAGCACCGCGTCCTCCTCGAGGGAGAAGTAGCGACGGCCGTCGAGCCACGTCTGCTCGGCCCGCGTGAACTGTGACAGCGGATTGCCGTTCCAGATGCTGAAGTCGCCGTCCTTGCCCGGCTCCAGCGAACCGACCCGGTCGTCGATGGCGATGGCCCGCGCCGACTGGATGGTCACAGTCGACAGCGCCTGCTCCTCGGTGAGGCCCGTGCGCAGAAGCTTGCCGGCCTCCCAGTTCATCCGTGACGCGATCTCCGAGTTGTCGGAGTGGAGCGACGTCGTGACGCCGGCCTCCATGAGCACGCGTGCGTTGTAGTTCGTCGCGTCGTACGCCTCCATCTTGAAGGCGCCCCAATCGCTCCACACCACCGCGGCGACGCCGGATTGTGCGAGCTCAGGCGCGATCTTGTACGCCTCCACGCCGTGCTGCAGCGTCTGCACGCGGAAGCCGAACTCCTCGGCGAGTCGCACGAGCGCCAGGAACTCGTCGGCACGATACCCGTGCGACGAGATGAGCAGTTCCTGGTTCAGGATGTCGAGGATGGCCTCCATGCGCAGGTCGCGCCGTGGCGGAATCCCCTCCTGGTTCTCCTCCCATCGGGCCCAGTCACGCTCGTAGTCGCGGGCTGCGAGGAAGTGGTCGCGGATGATCTCCTGCGTACCCATCCGCGTGTCGGGATACCGGCCCTGACGCCGCTTCGGGTTCTCGCCCAGGGCGAACTTCACCGTGCGCGTGTCGGTGTCCATCTTGATCTCTTCGGGCAACGCGCCCCAGCGCATCTTCACGATGACGTTCTCGCCACCGATGGGGTTCGCCGAGCCGTGCTTGATCATGGCGGTGGTGAGACCACCGGCCAGCTGGCGGTACATCCAGATGTTGTTGTGGGTGACCACGTCGCCCATGCGGACTTCGGGGACGATGGCGAAGCCCGACTCGTTGACCGAGCTCACACCGGAGTGGATGTGGGGATCGATGAGTCCGGGCGTCACGTGCTTGCCCGTCCCGTCGATGACCACCGCCCCACCCGGGGCGCTCAGGTTCTGACCGACCTCGGCCACGAGCCCGTTCCGGATAAGGAGATCGGCGTTCTCGAGCCGACCCCGCGGCCCCTGGGTCCAGACCGTCGCGTTACGGACGATGACGGCGTTGGGCTGCTCGGGAATGGAGCTGACCCCGTACTCCATCATCGGGCGGATGAAGGGTAGATCGAGGTCGGGCACGTTGTTGGCGACCGTGCCCCGCGCCGGGCCGCTGTACGCCTCGGTACGCGATCCGGTGAACGACGGGTCGGCCCCGTTGGGGAGCGACGTCCAGCCGAAGAACTCGTCACCGGCGACGGAGCCGG
>CALJKZ010000360.1 GCA_937983085.1 uncultured Gemmatimonadales bacterium | reverse complement strand
AACGTCGACTTCGTGCAGATCGGGCTGGAGGCCCGTCTGTACCAGGTCACCGACCGTGCCACCACCCTCATGGTGGCCGACGGGGGCCTCGGGTTCCTACGCAGCAGCCGGTTCGCGTCATCGGGACTGGCCCACTATCGGCAGACGTTCTCGTACCGTCCGTACCTCTCTCCGGAATGGTACGCCCAGCTGAACTACGATCGGTCCCAGCAGCTCACCTTCCGGGCCCTCACGGGGGCGGGAGCCCGAACGTCGTTCGCCCGTGGAGGGTGGGGCGAGTTCGGCGCAGGCAGCGCCTTGATGTTCGAGCACGAACGCTTGGCCCTGCCCGACACGGCCGTCCACCCCGACCGGACGACGACGGTGCGTTGGAGCAACTTCCTCACCCTGCGCGTCGTCCCCACGGAGTCCTTGGTCATCACGTCGACGACCTATGCCCAGCCGGAGTTCGGTGACCCCGGGGACGTCCGCATCCTCGAGAACTTCCGCCTCGCCTCGTCGGTGACGGAGACGTTGTCCCTCACCGTCTCCTTCAACCTCCGATACGACAGCGTCCCACCCGACGGCATCGCGGCTCTGGATACGACGCTACGGACCGGCGTGACCTACACGTACTAGCGGGATGATCGCGCACATCCAGGTCACCACGCGGGGCAAGGGACTCCACGAGATCACCACACAGGTTCAATCGGCTGTCGCCGAGGCGGGCATCGACGAGGGGCTGTGCACCGTGATGATCCAGCACACGTCAGCGAGCCTCACCATCCAGGAGAACGCCGATCCGTCGGCGCGGCACGATCTCGAGGGCTGGTTGGATCGCCTCGTCCCCGAGAACGACCCCCACTTCACCCACGTCTTCGAGGGTCCGGACGACATGCCGTCCCACATCAAGGCGGCCCTCACGTCGACGACGCTCTCCATTCCGGTCACGGGCGGACGGCTCGCGTTGGGACGCTGGCAGGGGATCTACCTGTGGGAGCATCGCACGCGCGGCTCGCGTCGCCGGTGCGTCATCCACATCTCGCCGTAGCCGTCGAGCCTCAGCGCCGGCCTCACCGGCTGCGGCAGCGACCTCCGGTTAGGACTCCCGATCCTCCGCGATCATCGTGTCGGCGAGGGCGGTGAGGGTTTCTCCGAGTCGGCCCTCGACCTTCACGGTGGCCTCCTCGTCGGCCCGGGTCGGACCGAGGTTCATGACCGCCACGGGGACATCGCGTTCGACGGCCCGGTAGACGAACCGACGCCCGGAAAAGACGGTGAGCGAGGACCCCACCACGAGGAGGACCTCTCCCTCATCGAAGAGGGACCAGGCCGCGTCCACCGTCGACCGGGGAACGTTCTCGCCGAAGAAGACCACGTCGGGTTTGAGGACCCCGCCGCACTCCCGGCACCCCGGAACGACGAACCCCTCGGTGGCGGTGGGCGCCAGCTCGGCGTCGCCGTCCGGCGCGGCGGCCGGACCCCGCCGCCCGGCGCCTTCGACCTCGCTGAGCCATCTCGAGTTCACCTCCACCAGCCGCGATTGGTGGCGGTCGCGGGGGACGCGGTGGTGGCACTCCAGACAGCGTACCCAGGCCAGCGATCCGTGTAGTTCAACCACCCGACGGCTCCCTGCGGCGTGGTGGAGGCCGTCGACGTTCTGGGTGATGATACCGCGGACGACGCCCGCCTCTTCGAGCCGCGCCAGGGCGCGATGGGCGGGGTTGGGCTTCGCCTCCGACACGCGCCGCCACCCCACGGCGCTGCGAGCCCAGTACCGGGTCCTCCCCTCTTCGGACCGGACGAACTCTCCGTATTGCATGGGCTTCCGGGTCCTGAGCCTCCCCTCGGGCCCCCGGTAGTCGGGGATGCCGGACTCGGTGCTGCACCCCGCTCCGGCCAGGACGACGGCCGATCGCCCACGGAGGAGGTCCGTGAGTGCGGCGAGGGCGGTGGGAGGCGACGAGGGAGCGATCATCCCGGAAATCTACCAGCCTGGCGACGGCCCCGTGGCCGCTTCGCCGGGTCGCTCCCTGAGCTACGGAGCGTCCCGCACGGGGTGGAGGTTTGACGCGGACCCTCGGATCTTGGAAATTTGTCGCTGCTACGCTCCGGACTGGAGCGTCGAGTTTCTCCCTCCGAGACGACGTGGCCCTTCGCTTTCGCAGCAGCCCTGCCCTCCTGATTCTGTTCCTGGCTGGCTGCTCCTTCTTCGGGTCCGACGCGCCCGGGGGTGACCCGTCCGGGGACTCCACCGCCGTCGCGACAGATTCCCTCGGCGCGTCTTCCGACAGCGCCGTGACCGCAGCCGGCGGGGACTCCCTCCCACCGGCCGATTCGGCAGCGTCCGCTCAGGATCCCACGGCCGTGCCGGTGGTGGCTCCGCCCGTGCCCCAGGCGGTGGATACCCTGGCCTTCCTCCTCACCCGACTCGACAGCATTCTGCTCGGACAGCAGGTGCTGAGTCAGCGCTTCGACTCGCTGGCCCAGAACGGGCTCGGGGGAAGTGATGCAGCCGCTGCCGACACCGCCGGGCCCTCGATACCCGGGAGTGACGTCCTCGGCCAGGCGGGACAGAGCGTCCAGAGCTTCGGCATCGCCACCATCATGTCGGTGGTGGTGGTCATCCTCTTCAACTTCCTCATCCGCGCCTCGGTCTGGCTCCTCGACGCCCTGGCCGAACGGCAACCCACGCGCCGCCTCTTCTACAAGCGGCTCGTGCCCATCACGCGCATCGTCCTCTGGATCTTCGCCGCGTACCTCATCGTGCGCGTCATCTTCCAGATCGACGCCGGGAGCCTGGTGGCTGCGGCCGCCGCCGTCGGTGTGGCCATCGGTTTCGCGGCCCAGGACCTCATCAAGAACCTGTTCGGCGGCATCATCCTGGTCTTCGACCAGCCTTTCCAGGTGGGCGACAAGATCAAAGTCGGCGACACCTACGGCGAGGTGGTGTCCATCGGGCTCCGGTCCACGCGGATCGTGACCCCCGACGACAATCTGGTGAGCGTGCCCAACAGCCAGGTGGTCGACCAGCAGGTGGCCAACGCCAACGCCGGCGAGCTCAACTGCCAGGTCGTCACCGACCTGTACCTCCCGGGGTGGGCCGACGAGGAATCCGCCAAGCGCATCGCGTTCCAGGCGGCGGCGAGTTCGAAGTACGTGTACCTCAACAAGCCCATCGTCGTCCTAGTCTCCGATCAGTTCAAGGAGACGTTCCTCACTCGCGTCAGGGTCAAGGCGTACGTCCTCGATCCGCGGCTCGAGTTCATCTTCCAGAGCGATATCACCGAGCGCGCACGGGCCGGCTTCCGAGAAGCGGGACTCCTGCGCCCCCGACACATGCGGACCTACCTGGTGGAGCAGGCGCTGGAGCGTGAGGCTCAGCGGACGGCCGAGGAGGGTGCATCGTGACCACCACCGCCACGGCCCCGGACGCACGGCAGGCCACCGACGAAGCCTGCCACGC
>CALJKZ010000359.1 GCA_937983085.1 uncultured Gemmatimonadales bacterium | reverse complement strand
GCTCAGGCCGACCAGGCCGCCGCCGAGAATCAGGACCTCGCAGGAGCCTGCCGGGTCGGCGCGGGGGAGCGCGGCTCGCCGCCGGGGACGTGGACGGCGAGAACCTCATCTGTGGTGTCCACGGGTGGGACTACCGCTACGACACGGGCGTGAGCGAATACAACAACGACGAGGCGCTCCATGCCTTCACTGCCGAGATCGACGTGGAGGGCGACGCGGTCTGGATCGACGAGTCCGAGGTGGAAGCCTTCGCCGCAGAGAACCCTCAGCCGTACGACCGGGACGCCTACCTCGGGACGTACCAGGACATTCACGGTGCCGACGAGGAGCCCTACAACGGCTACATCCAGCGATTGGCTCGAAACGGGCTCAGCCGCACTGGGCACCACGGTCCCGTGTCGGCCATGGGCGTCCCCCTGGTGGAACTCCCCAGGTGGAACGACATCCAACTTCTGACGGCCCAGCTGGCGACGCGGCCTCTGCCCGACGACGCCGACGTGGACACCGAGCTGGTCATCGGTCCCGCCGCCCAGCGTCCGCTTCGGCTTTCCATCCCCCTCTTCGTGAGCGACATGAGCTTCGGGGCGCTGTCGGAGGAGGCGAAGGTCGCCCTGTCGCGGGGCGCGGAGCTGGCCGGCACCGGCATCTGCTCCGGCGAAGGAGGGATGCTGCCCGAGGAGCAGGAAGCCAACAGCCGGTACTTCTACGAGCTGGCCTCGGCCCGCTTCGGGTGGAGCCTCGACAAGGCGGCGGCCTCGCAGGCCTTCCACTTCAAGGGCGGGCAGGGCGCCAAGACGGGAACCGGGGGCCACCTACCCGGTCAAAAGGTGGTAGACAAGATCGCCGAGGTACGAGGACTGGAGCCCGGGACCCCGGCGGTGAGTCCCGCCACCTTCCCCGACCTGGTGACGTCGGCGGACTTTCGCGAAGTCGCCGATTCGGTCCGGGAGGCCTCCGGCGGGATCCCCATCGGCTTCAAGCTCTCGGCCCAGCACATCGAGCGTGACCTCGACTTCGCCATGGAGGTGGGGTGCGACTACATCATCCTCGACGGACGGGGCGGCGGCACCGGCGCGGCACCCAACGTGTTCAAAGAGAACATCTCGGTCCCCACCATGGCGGCCCTGGCCCGGGCCCGTCGCCACCTGGACAGCCTGGACGCGCGGCAGGTGACGCTCATCATCACCGGCGGGCTCCGCACCGAGGCCGACTTCGTGAAGGCGCTGGCCCTGGGCGCCGACGGCGTCGCCGTCGCCAACTCCGCCCTCCAGGCCATCGGATGCCTGGGTATGAGGGCGTGCCACACCAACAACTGCCCGGTGGGAATCGCTACGCAGAAGAAGCACCTGCGGCAGCGACTGGTCATCGAGGAGTCGGCAAAGCGCCTGGAGGGATGGTTCGGCGCCACCACCGAGCTCATGAAGGTTCTGGCCCGGGCGTGCGGTCATGCCCGCCTGGCGGACTTCAATCCCGACGACCTCACGACGTGGAAGAAGGAGATCGCCGACCTCACCGGCGTGGCGTACGCCGGCGTGGGGTGACCAGGAGCCTGCCAGAGTAGCCCGGCAGGCTCCTAGGCCCGCACCTGCCCCTGCCACACCACTACGTGGATCCGCGTGGTGAGTTCGTTGGCCCCCATGGGCCCGTACGCGTGGAGCTTCGACGTGGAGATCCCGATCTCGGCGCCGAGGCCGAGTTCGCCACCGTCGGCGAACCGGGTGCTGGCGTTCACCACCACCGTCGACGACTGGATGGCGCTCACGAACGCCTCGATGCTCGGCTGGTCGTCGCTGACGATGGCCTCGGTGTGGTTGGAGCCGTGCCGCGCGATGTGGTCGATGGCCACCTCCAGGTCGGGAACGACCCGGACGGCGAGGATGAGCTCGAGGTACTCGGCGTCCCAGTCCTCCTCCGTGGCCGGCACCACGTCCATGTCCGCGAGGATGGCCCGCGTCCGGGCGCACCCCCTCAGTTCGACTCCGTCGGCGACCAGGCGGGCGGCGACGGCGGGAAGCAGCCGCTCCGCCGCCTCCTCGTGGACGAGAAGGGTCTCGGCCGCGTTACACACCCCGGGCCGCTGAACCTTGGCGTTGTGAACGATCTCCACCGAGCGGTCCACCGGCGCGGAGGCGTCGAGCACGACGTGGCAGACGCCTTTGTAGTGCTGCAGGACCGGGATCCGGCTCTTCTCCGTGACGGCGCGGATGAGACCCTCACCCCCACGCGGGATGACGAGGTCGATCCACTCCTCCTGCTGAAGGAGGACGTCGATGGCGTCCCGGTCGGTGGTGCCGATGAGCTGGACCGACTCGGTGGGAAGCGTGGAAGCCGCCAAACCCCGCCGGATTGCCTCGGCGATGGCACGGTTGGAGTGTATGGCCTCGGACCCGCCGCGGAGTACCACGGCGTTGCCCGCCTTCAGGCACAGGGCGGCGGCGTCAGCGGTGACGTTGGGACGGCTCTCGTAGATCATGGCCACCACACCCAGAGGAATGCGCATGCGGCCCACGCGCAGTCCGTTGGGTCTGACCTGCTCGTCCTCGATCCCGCCCAGGGGGTCGGGCTGGTCGGCAACCTCCCGTATGGCCCCAGCCAGCTTCTCGACACCGGCGGCATCGAGTTCCAATCGGTTGCGCATGGCGCCGGTGATGCCGGACTGATCCGCGGCGGCCAGATCCAAGGAGTTGGCCAGCACGATCTCGGTGGAGGACGCTTCGACGGCATCGGCCATGGCGTGGAGGGCCCGCCGCCGCTCCTCGGCCGAGGACCGCGCCAGGGCCAGGGCGGACCTGCGTGCCGCACGTGCCATGGTGACGACGGTCTCGGTGACGTCGATCTTCGTCGTGGTGCTCATGGTGCTTCTACTCCTCTTCTCCGACCAGCACCATCCGGTCCGGTCTCATGACGACGTGGCTGTGGTCGGTACCCAGCCGGTTCTTGACCTCCAGGGTGTGCAGGCCCCGGATCCGCTCCACGTCCCGGTCGTCGAAGCGCACGATCCCGCGAGCCCGTTCGACGCCTCGGTCGTCCACGACCGAGACCAGATCCCCGCGCCGGAAACGACCTTGCACGCCCACGACGCCACTGGGGAGAAGGCTCGCCCGGCGGCGGATGGCCTTCACGGCCCCGTCGTCCACAATGAGCGAACCCTTGAGGCCCTTCTGCACCGCCATCCAGTGACGACGGGCCGAAAGGGGCTCGTCTTCGGCCACGATGAGGGTACCCGCCGCCTCGCCGCGGGCCACCGTGCGAAGCACGTCGTCGTCCAGGCCCGACGCGATCACGGTGGGGATCCCGTACCGCCCGGCCCGCTCCGCTGCCTCCAGCTTGGTGACCATTCCACCGGTGGACTCCTTCGCCTTCTTCGCGAAGCAGAGACGCCGCAGATCCTCCGCACTCTCCGCCCGCTCCACCACGTGCGCCGTAGGGTCCACCACGGGATCGGCACTGAGGACGCCGGGCACGTCGGAGAGAAGTGCCAGCAGATCGGCGTCCACCAGCGCGGCAGCGGAGGCCGCCAGGTTGTCGTTGTCTCCCACCACGATCTCGTCGACGCTCACCGTGTCGTTCTCGTTGACGATGGGCACCACCCCGGCATCCAGGAGGGCGCCCAGGGCCCGCCGGGCGGCGACGTATCGTTTGCGGTCCGTCAGGCAGTCGTTGGTGAGGAGGACCTGAGCGACCGTAAGGCCCAGCGCTTCGAAGGCGTCGGCCCACATGGCCATGAGGCGACTCTGACCGATGGCCGCGGCCGCCTGCCGCTCCGCCACCGTCTTGGGAGGTTCCGTGAGGCCCAGAGCCGGAAAGCCCGCCGCCACGGCGCCACTGCTCACCATGACCACCTGCACGCCCTCCGCCGAAGCAACCGCCCGGGCGATGGCGCCCATGCGGTCAGGATCGAGGCGGACCGTACCGCCCGTGAGGAGGCGACTCCCGAACTTGAGAACCACTCTCTTCGGACGAGATGCTCCGGACGGCCGGGTCCCGCGAGGTCCCCGTGCGACCAGAGCCGCCGGTTCCGATGGGGGCACGGGAACCGCGTCCGGCGGCGCGGAAGAGGACTGAGATGTGTATTTATACATGAAATATGAATAACCACATAAGGACGGTTAGGCCAGCCCGCGGAACCCTCGCATCCCACGTTCCGGTCGTGCAGATTCGGACGTCCCCCGACCCGAACCCACCGCCCCTCCTTGACCCCCTCCCTCGTCGTCCTCGCCGCCGGTCTGTCCACGCGATACGGCCGCCTGAAGCAGCTCGACCCTTTGGGCCCGGGCGGCGAAGCCATCATGGACTTCAACGTCTTCGACGCGGCCCGGGCAGGGTTCGGCTCGGTGACCTACGTGGTCCGTCGCGAGATCCTCGATGACGTGCGTCGGCACGTGGATCGCGTCATCGGCTCGACCTTTCCCACGCACTTCGTGTGTCAGGAACTCGACCTCCTGCCCAAGGGCTTTCGAGCCCCCCCTGAACGGATCAAACCGTGGGGCACGGCCCACGCCGTACTGTGCGCCGCCGAGGCCGTCGATGCCCCCTTCGGCGTCTGCAACGCGGACGATCTTTATGGGCCCGGGGCCTTCCAGCAGCTCCACGACTTCCTCTCGTCCGAGCCCATCCCCACCGAGGCTTCCCTGGTCGCGTACGACCTGGAGACGACCCTGTCAGGAGCCGGCGGAGTGGCCCGGGGAATCTGCGTCCTGGGTAAGGACGACCACCTGGAGCGCGTAACCGAGGTGCAGAACATCCAGAAGAACGACGGGTGGATCACCGGGCGCACCACCGACGGCGCCCCGGTGGAGCTCTCGGGCCAGGAGATGGTGTCCATGAACCTCTGGGGCTTCACACAGCCGGTCATCGATCTGCTGCATCGACAGTTCCGGCGCTTCCTCGAGTACTGGGGTGCCGACACCCAGGCCGAGTGCTTTCTCTCCACCACCGTCAACGCCCAGATCCAGCTCGGCGCCACTCGCGTGAAGGTGCTCGGCGCCCCGGACAGCTGGTTCGGGGTGACGCACGCCGCCGACCGCGATCGGTCGCAGGTCATCCTGCGGGAGCGCGTCGCCTCGGGCGCCTATCCCCAGCGTCTGGCCGACACCCTGGCCCGCATGCCCGCCTCGTGACGACCCGCCTCATGACGTCCGGCCTCCGGTTCCCATGCAACTGACGACCCTCGATTGGACGGTCATGGCCGTCTACGCCGTCCTCGCCGTGGGGACGGGCCTCTACTTCGCGCGACGGGCCGGATCGGCCACGGGGGAGTTCTTCCTCGGCGGACGCTCCATGCCGTGGTGGCTCCTGGGGACGTCCATGGTGGCCACCACCTTCTCCACCGACACGCCGAACCTGGTCACGGACCTGGTCCGGACGGGGGGCGTGAGCCAGAACTGGCTCTGGTGGGCGTTCGTCATCACCGGGATGTGCACCGTCTTCTTCTACGCGAAGCTGTGGCGCCGCTCCGGAATCATGACGGACATCGGCTTCTACGAGATGCGCTACTCGGGCAAGCCGGCGGCATTTCTGCGAGGGTTCCGGGCCATCTATCTCGGCGTCTTCTTCAACTGCATGATCATGGCGCCCGTGACGCTGGCCGCCATCAAGATCGGCGGTGTTCTCCTGGGAGCCTCGAAGTACGAGGTCGTGCTCATCGCCGGCACGGTCACCGCCCTCTACTCGGCAACGTCGGGCCTCTGGGGCGTGGTGGTCACGGACCTCCTTCTGTTCGTCGTGGCCATGGTCGGATCGTTGGCCGCCGCCTGGTTCGCCCTGGCGCAACCGGAGGTCGGCGGGATGGTGGGGCTCTTCACCCACCCCCAGGTGGAAGGCAAGCTCGGTCTGCTGCCCGACTTCTCCGACTGGAGGACGGCCACGACCGTTTTCATCATCCCCATCGCGGTCCAGTGGTGGAGTACCTGGTATCCGGGCGCCGAGCCGGGCGGAGGTGGCTACGTCGCCCAGCGGATGCTCGCCGCCCGGGACGAGAGCCACGCCATGAAGGCAACGCTGTGGTTCAACGTGGCCCACTACGCGCTGCGCCCCTGGCCCTGGATCATCGTGGCGCTGGCTTCCCTCATCGTCTACCCGACGCTGGACTCCATCCAAGCCGCATTCCCCACCGTGGACCCCTCCATCGTCCGGCACGATCTGGCATATCCCGCCATGCTCGTCTTCCTCCCGTCGGGTCTGTTGGGTCTCGTGGTGGCGTCCCTCGCCGCGGCGTACATGTCCACCATCAGCACCCATTTGAATTGGGGGGCCTCCTACATCGTCGACGACGTGTACCGCCGCTTCGTCGCCCCGGACCAGGACGATGCGGTCTACGTCCGTGTAGGACGGATCGCCACGGTGGCCCTCATCGTGGCCGCCAGCGCCGTGGCGCTCTGGCTGGAGAACGCCATGCAGGCCTTCCAGATCCTTCTGCAGATCGGAGCGGGGACGGGCCTGGTCTTCCTCCTTCGGTGGTTCTGGTGGCGCATCAACGCGTGGAGTGAGTTGGCCGCCATGGTCATCTCCTTCCTGGTGGCCATCTACTTCCAGCTCGTGCATCCCCTCACCGCCCTCCCTCCCGTCGATCCGGCCATCCAGCTGGTCCTGGGCGTGCTGATCACCACGGCCGGATGGATCGTCGTCACGTACATGACGCCGCCGGCGGACGACGAGACGCTCGTGTCGTTCCACGAGCGCATCCGGCCCATGGGGTCGGGGTGGGAGGGCGCGGGTCTCGGACTCAGCGGTTCCGAGTCGGGTGACAACCCGTCGGCCGCCTTCCTCGCCTGGTTCCTGGGTTGCCTGGTGGTCTACGGTGCGGTGCTGGGCACGGGCTACCTGCTCTACGGCGACACCATGCTGGCCGTGCTGTGCCTCGGCGCCGCCATCGTCGCCGCCTTCGGACTCCTGAAGACGCTACCGCGCGTCGGACTGACCTGAGGAGCGGGCCCGCCACATAAGAGCGGATGGCGCCTTCGTCATCCGATCTCTTCGAAGCTGGCCCCGCGGGACGGGACAGCCACGAAGAGCCGGTCGTCGATGCGGTCGGCCATGCTTCTCCGCTCGTAGTACTCGGCCACCAGGGTCTCGAGGACGCCGCCCACGGTCCAACGATCGGCGAGAGCCACCACGCACCCTCCGAACCCGGCCCCTGTGAGCCGGGCTCCCGCAGCCCCTCCTTCCCGGGCCACCGCCACCAGCTCGTCGAGTTCGGCGGAGCTCACGTGGAAGTCGGTACGCAGGGAGGCGTGGGACGCGTCCATGAGGGCGCCGAACCCCGTGACGTCGGCCGCGTACATCCGGTCGACGGCCTTCTCCACACGAGCCGCTTCCGTGACCACGTGGCGGAACCGCCGAAGCAGGTTGCCCTGGATGACCGCCTCGGCGGCCTCGACGAGCGTCTGGACATCCACCGCCGAAACGAGCTCCGGATACGTCGTGTGGAGCTTCTCCGTGATGTTGGATGTGGCGACGTACCCGGCCACCTCCCGGAACGCCTCCTGGCATTCCTTGCGACGCAGGTTGTACGCCGTCATGGCGGCCTTGGACTTCTCGGCCCTCTTGCCCGTGTCCGCCACGATGAAGCACCAGTCGTCGGGAACGTTGACGTGCCGAAGGCGGAGCGGTGCGAACGTGATCTTCGCGGCGTGCCGATTGCGAGCGCCCAGGGAGATGGCCTGATCCATGCCCCCTCCCTGCGTCC
>CALJKZ010000358.1 GCA_937983085.1 uncultured Gemmatimonadales bacterium | reverse complement strand
CCGCCGGCGCCCGACGGCCCGGGCGGCTCCCTGCGCCATCTTCTCGCTCTGTGTGTGCATCGCGTCCAGTACGTCCCTGTGCTCCGTCGTCGGTGCCGTCTTGCTCGTTGATCTTCCCTATCCCCAGGCGGACCGTCTCGCACGGGTGTATGTGACGAACCCGGACATGCGTGGTCACCCGACGCTGGCGGAGGCCGCAGAACGGGGCACGCTGTCTCCGCCCGAGTATGTCGCTCTGAGGGAGCTCGGCAGCGACGTCCTCGACGCCTTCTCCCTCGTCGCTGGGTGGGGCACGGCCCTCTATACCAATCCCGACGGCCCCAACGAGGAGATCCGAACGGGCTGGGCCACGTACGAGTTCTTGGGGGAGGTGCTGCAGGCGACACCGCTCCTGGGACGCTTTCCCACGGCGGAGGATCAACGGTTGGAGCGGCGGATCGCCGTCCTGACCGAGGGATTCTGGACCCGAGTGCACGGACGCGACCCCGATGTGGTCGGGCGTTCACTCACGCTGGATGGAGTGCCGCACGACATCATCGGCGTCCTTCCCAGCTCGGCCGACCTACCCGGTACGACCTACGACGTCGAGCTGTGGCGGATCCTGCAGCTCGGTGAGAACCGCGGCAATCATGGGTGGATCGGGTTCGGGCGACTCGCTCCCGGAGGGCTGCCCGAGCTGGGGGCCGCCCGCCTCACGGCGCTCTTCGAAGCGAGTGTGGCCGACGATCACCGCCACGCCGTCAGCGTCTATCCGGAGGCACCGGAGCAGATCCGGGAGGTCCGCGGAGCCCTGACCCTCCTCACGGCCGCCGCGTTCCTCTTGCTGTTGGTGGCGTGCGGGAACGTGGCCGTGCTGCTCATCGGGATGGCGTTGGACCGGCGCGCCGAACTGGCCGTCCGCGGAGCCCTGGGTGCGGGCCGCGGTCGTCTCTTCCGGCACCTGCTCACCGAATCCATGGTCCTCTCGGGCGGTGGAGCACTCCTCGGCATCGGCTTGGCTGCCGCCGCCACACGAGCCCTCATCTTCCTCGCCCCGGACGGAGTTCCCAGGATCGAACAGGCCGAGGTCAACCTCGCCGTGCTCGCTTTCGCCACCGTGACGGCGATCGTGGCAGGGCTGCTGGCAGGCGTGATCCCGAGCATGCTCTTCTCGAAAGAGACCTTCGCACGTTCGATGCGAGCGTCGCGAGGCTCCACCGACCGACGCGCCCGCGTGCAGGGTGGGCTGGTTATCGGTGAGCTCGCCATGGCGACCGCTCTGCTCGTCGGCAGCGGGCTGCTCGTCCGGACGGTCTCGGAGCTGAACCGTATCGATCCCGGATTCGATGCCTCGCAGTCGATCTCCGTTGGATTCCGCCTCCCGGTCAGCGAACTGGTCCCCTCGGCCGCGTCCGGTTCCGACCGGTACCTCGCGATGGAAGAGATCTACCAGGAGATCGCGACGCAGGTCGAGTCGGTCCCTGGAGTGGTCGGGGCAGCGTATACCTCCGTGCTTCCCCTGTCGCCGGGGCGGGGCAACAACTACGTGCGTCCCGCCAACGACACGGAGGGGACACTCAATACGCTTGCGGAGCGTCGCTTCGTGACGCCCGGCTACTTCGACGTTCTGGGCATCGACATCCTCCAGGGACGCCCGTTCACTTCGGCCGACGATCGAGCGGATAGTCCCGGAGTCGTGGTCCTCTCGGAGAGCTTGGCACGGCACTTCTGGCCAGACGGGGACGCGCTCGGGAACGTCGTGGTCTACTGGGAGCGCGAGGTTACGGTCATCGGTGTCGCAAAGGATGTGAACGACGAAGACCTCCGTGCAGGAACGGAATTCGCCTTCTACGTGCCGACCCATCAGGCCGGCCAGTCCTCCGGCACGCTTGTCGTGAGAGTCGACTCCAACCCCCTCCTTCACCTCCCGGCGATCCGCCAGCGCATCTGGGATGTGGAGCCATCGGCGGCCATCCATACCATGCGGCCCATGGAAGGATGGATCGCGGATCAGATCGCAGGCGAACGCTATCGCGCGAGGTTAGCCCTGGTCATCGCACTTCTCGCGGGCTTCTTCTCGCTCATGGGCATCTACGCGGTCACCTCACGCTCGGTGGCGGCTCGGACCCGGGAGATCGGCATTCGGATCGCTCTGGGGGCCGTCGGAGCGACCGTCCTCCGCGACGTGCTCGCTCGGGCGCTCGTCCTCGTCATGGCCGGCGCGCTCCTCGGAAGCGGATTGGCGGCGTTGGGCGGCCGCTTCCTGGAAGGCTTCCTCTACGGGGTCGGTGCGGCGGACCCCAGGACGCTCGCGGCCGTCGTCATCGGTTTGTCCGCGGCGGCCCTGGTGGCTGCCTACATCCCCGGGCGGCGCGCGACTCGTGTCGACCCGATGGCCGCGCTGCATACGGAGTGAGGAGCCCCTCTCACGGCCGTGCCGGCGGATACTCAGGCTCCGCTGGGCCGGTGCACCCATCGTGTGGTGCGCTTCAGCCTGCCGGCCTGAAGACCTGGACCCGGCGCGTGCCCTCGTCCTGATCGTCGGCGCCGCCAATCAAATAGAGTGAGCCACCGTACTCCACGATCGCCGCCTGGTCCACCGGGTGCGGCGGAGGCGGAGCGCTTCTCCATTCGCCGGTCTCGAGGAAGAGGATCCTGTGCACCGGGTTCGGGCGAATGTCGAACGCATGGATCCGACCGGCGAGGACGCCGGCGGTGGCCGATCCGTTGGAGGGCGCGCCGACGGGCTCGATCCACGATCCGTCGACCAAGCGGAGAACTCGCGAGCTGTTGAAGGACGTCACCATGACCAGCGTGTCCCCGAGGGCCGCCGCTGCCACCGGGTTGAAGAAGTCACGGTTGGGCGGAGGGCCGTACGAGACGTCCCGCCCTCGGATCACCACCACCGAGTCGCCTGGCGGGCGTAACAGGTTTTCCCCTCCCACCACGTACAGCGCGTCGTCCACCACGGCGGCACCGAGGCGGAACCGTCGATCCGGCAACACCGCCCACCCGTCCCACGCATCGGAGTCCGGATCATACCAGAGCACCGTTCCGTTCACCGAGACATCCACGCGGTCGCCCGAATTGCCGCCCACAACGAGGAGCGTGTCGCGGTACACGGTCATGGCGGCCTTGGCGACCGGGTCGCCGAAATCCGAGAGGTTCTCGACCGCCAGCGTCTCCGGGTCGAACCTGAGCACATGGCTGGTCGCGTACCCGCCACCCGTGCCCCCGTAGCCCCCGACGACGTAGATCCAGCCGTCGTGTACGGCCGCTGACGGACCGACGAGGGGTTCGGGCAGCACGTTTCGAGTCGTCCACTCGCCCCGAACCTGGTAGGCCTCGGAATCATCATCGGGGAATGGTTGGAAGGCGTCCTCTTGGCCGCACGCCCCCACCGCCACACCGACAGCAATCAATGCGCAGGCCCTTCGAGTCATCGCTCCCCTCCCGTTCGTGCCGCGCTCGCTCCAGCTCACAACCCTTCGCCGCAACCCGTCCGTCATCCAGGTCTCCAAGCGTATCCGAGCTTCATGAAGAAGGTGCGAGAGGTCGTGGAAATCGGGACCTGTCCCGAATCCAACCCGGCAAGCCCGGCGCCATCGGTCGAGTAACCGAGGAAAACCAGAGTCAGAGGATTGAGCTTGAACGAGTACAGGACCTTGAGGAAGACCGACCGCTCCTCACGGTCGACGGGTCCCGCCACGTATTCCGCGGGTGAGCGCAAGACCCTCTGGTACTGCCCTGTGACCCTCAGAAACGACCGGGGACTGAAGTAGTAGGCCAACCGCGCGTCGGTCAGGTAGGCCGTAAACACCCGGGCCGAACCGTGCTCCAGCCGCCGAAACGCATGCTGGAGCGTGCCCTCCAGGTGGGTGGAGAGGCGCGCGGTGACCATCGGTTCCCATCGAGTCTCATGCCCGAGCCGGCGGTTCTCGAAGTCGATGGCATCGCCCCTCATGGCGGTCAGACCAAGGGAGAGGCTCCCCCATGGTGCCGACTGAACGAAGGCATAGACGTTGTGCATGTCATGGAAGTCGATACCCGCGAAGCGCCGTTGCATGAAAAGGCTCGGCCAGACCTCGATACTGGTTTGCCCCAGACCCCTGAACTGGGCGCCTAGCCAGAGGCCGTCGTCCAGGGTCGCATTCCCAAAGTCCTCGGTCTTCCAGCCCCCCCCAGTGAACGCGAGCCGATCGAACCAGCGCCCTTCGCCACCCCACCATTGACGGGTAACGCTGACTTCTCCGCGCCTGATGCCGACCTGGGACAAGAAGCCGGCGTCCGCTCTGAAGCCGGGGTCGAACGACCGGACGTTGACGTTGGCGAGCCAATCCGTCGTCGAAAGGAAGGCGGACCCTTGGAACGCGTAGCCGGAGAAGTCGTCGGTGGGCTGTTCGGTCGACGACGCCAGCGCCTCGGGATACGACGTCGTGGAGTAGAGGAGCTGGGCCTCGAGTGTGACCGGGGCGAGTGGACGGAGGAGGACGTCGATGCCCCCGACCCGATTGGAGTACTGCTCACCGTCCCGAGACGTAAACAGCCCCCCGATGGTCGACGAGCTTCCCACGTCTCTACGAAGACGAGCCACGACACTCGTGGCCCCGCCGTCGATCGCGCCCGCCTGTGAGAACTCACTCCCTGGAATCGTCAACCGATTCGACCGGTCTCTGGCTGCGAGGAACCCCATCGCGTACTTCGCCACCTTACCCGTCACCTTACCGCCCACCGATGGGTCGACGATGGACCGCGTGAACACCGCTGGAATCGTCGTATTGAAGAAGTCGGCGCCCTCGAGGAAGAAGGGGCGCTTCTCCGGGAAGAAGAGAGCAAAGCGCTCGTTGATCTCGAGCTGGGGAACGTCGGCCTCAACCTGGGAAAAGTCGGGGTTCGCCGTCACGTCGACGCTCACGCCGGACGTAACTCCCCATCGCAGACCCAAGCCCACGTCGCGGTCTGCGGGTCCGGCCCTCAGTTCTCCGTCGGGAAACTCGGACCGTGAGTCGGTACGGGACACCGTCGCGGTTGGAGCCACCTCCACGTCGATGGCCGGCCGCCCCGGCCGGATCCCCGTCAGTTCGTCCGACTGGCAGAGCACGCACGAGTTGTCCCGGTCGCGCGCGGCGCTTCGTAGCTCCACCTCGGCACCTCGAGGCCACCACCGGCTTAGGAATACGCCCCAGTTGCCGGCTGCCGGGTCAGGTGGGAAACGGAGAGATCGGAAGGGAATCGCCGCTTCGACGGTGTACCCTTCGTCCGTGATCCTTCCGCCCGACGACCATATCGCGTCCCACGTCAAGTCCACGGACGTCGTCCCGCCGCCCCCGCCCACCTGCTGCGACACAATGGCATCGGATTGGATTCCCACCGCGGACACCACGAAGCGGAAGGCACGCCGGCTGTCGTTGAAGGGATCCAAGGTGATCGCCACCCGGTCGTGTCCGGCGATCCGGTCTCGATCGACGAGATGTGCCCGTATTTGCTCAGGTGCTGGATCTCGGGCCGTGCAGGAGACATAGAGATGGTTCGAGTCGTGGAGCAGCCGACACTCGGTTTCGACCGGCGCCGCCGCATTCTCGCGGGGTGCTACCTCGAATCCCAACGCGATTCGTGCGGCAACCTCCCAGCCGGGCTCATCCAGTCGCCCGTCCACCGAAATGCGATCGTCGGTGAAGGGCACAGCGAACTGCACCCGCTCCGGTCCCGGCACGGGCGAGTCGAACACATGCGCATCAGGGGCTTCGTCAGCATGCGCCCGGCCCCCGGGAGCCGCTCCCGCCGTGAGCGCAAGAACGGCGAGAGCGACCCCCGAACGCCACAGGCGCGACGTCGGAGCACGTTGCGGCGACATCGACCCTCCGGATCTATCGCCCGCCGGCCTGCGAGGCGCTCACCGACTCGTTCCCGACAACTGGGATGGTCACGACAGTGAACGGAGTGTTCGGATCGTCCAGAACGAACGGCAGCGTACCGCCGAAGGGATTCGCTCCAAGATCCTCGTTCTTGTACCACGGAGCATAGACCATCATGTGAGGCATGAACCGATTGCCCTGACCGTCGAGGTCCTGGTCGGCGGAGAACATGTACGCGAAGGCGACGCCGTCGAGGCGAGGAAGCTGACCGAGCACGTACGCCTGGGCGACCAGAGGTCCTATCTCGGCGGGTGTCCGACCCTCCAGTCCGAGCTTCGCCTTGAACTCCTGGTACGGTGCGATGGTCGCAGCGGCGACGGGGTCGAAGCAGATGGGGGCCCGCAGGCCGGCTGAGT
>CALJKZ010000357.1 GCA_937983085.1 uncultured Gemmatimonadales bacterium | reverse complement strand
AGAGCGTGCGCGCCGGAGGGCTTCCACCGCGGCTCCGTTCCGGCGCTGCCAGCGGTAGACCTCCCCCAACACGCCCCACGCCTCGCCACTGGCGACGTTGGCGTCCACGGCCGCACGAGCCGACTGCTCGGCCTCCACCAGACGACCGGCCCACCCCAGGGTGCGCGCTCGCCCGCTGAGGGCGCGCACGTCTCCGGGAGCGACTTCGAGGGCGCGATCGTATTCGGCCAGGGAGCCGTCGAAATCGCCGGAGAAGCCCCGCGCCCGCGCCAGTCCCAGCCGGGCCTCCACGTCGTCGGGCCGCTGAACCACCAACTCCTCGTACACCGAGATGGACTGCTCGTACTGCTCCGCCCACGCCAGCGCCTGAGCTCGCTCCCGGCGAGCCGTGGAGTGCTCCGGCGCAATGGAGAGCAGCTCGTCGTAGTTCTCGAGTGCCTCTTCCGCCCGACCCGCCCACGAATGGAACAGCGCCATGGTCGCCAGTGCATCCGGATTCCCCGGCTCCATGCGCAATACGCCCTCCGCGGCCTCGGTGGCCTCACCCAACCGGCCCGACCACGCCAGGACCCGTGCACGGGCGAGGCGGGCGTCCAGGTTGCCGGCGTCGAGGGACACGAGGTGGTCCAACAGCTCCAATGCTCGACCGTATTCGGCGTCCCACCCGTGCATCAACCCCCGTCTCAGGAGGGCGACGCCGTCGTCGGGGTCCGCGGCGAGCCGTTGGTCGTAGAGGCCGCGAGCCCGCTCCGTGTCTCCCGCGGACCAAGCCCGATCCGCTTCGTCCTGCGCGCGGGGCGCCGCTCCCGCCAACCGCTCGAGGTAGTCCAGGGCCGTCGGGTGGTCCGGCACGTACTCCAGCACCATCTCGAAATGTCGTCGCACGGCGTCGAGTTCGCCCGACCGCCACGAAACCAGCCCGAGTCCCACGAGCGCGTCCACGTTGGCGGGCTCGGCGCGAACGACGACCTGAAACAGGCGCCCGCCCTCCTCTGTGTCGCCCGCTCGCAGAAGCACGTACGCCAGCCCCGTCCGCGCGTAGTGGTCGTTGTCGCACCGTTCCAGGGCGGTCTCGAACGATGCCCGCGCCTCGTCGAGGCTGCCTTCGGAGTAGGCGGCCCACCCCGCCTCGGCGTCCGCCGCCGACGCGCTCGGACAGGGGTCCTGGGCGAGAAGGTCCGCCGGGGCCCCCAAGGTGCCCGCCAGCAGCGCGGCGGCCAGGGAGCCGAGGAATCCGAGACCAGGGGCGCGACGTGCACGGGGCAGGCGCTTCATGCGTCTCTCCGGATCTGCCGGCGGGCTGTGATCGGTCGGTCCTCCGACAGGGTGCCTGCAAGGGTCGGGTGTGGCCCGCATCGGTCCGCGGGGCAGGCACGAGGCCTCGTGGCCAATTCAGCGCTTCCCCCGCCGAGGGTCAAGAGTTTTCGCGCGGTGCAACGCGAGTCGAAGGGTCGTCACCCCTCAGTGCAGATCAGACCACCTTGAGGTCGGGGTCGTGGGCCCGGGCCCACGCCTCGATCCCTCCCGTCAGGCTCGCCACGTCGTGACGGCCGGCATCGACCAACCGTCGGGCTGCCCGGGCACTTCTGGCCCCGGACCGGCAGTACGTGACGACGGGCCGGTCGTCGGGAATCTCCTCCAAGCGGACGGCCAACTCGTCCAGAGGAATCAACCGAGCCCCGCGGTCGGCCAGGTTGCTCACCGCCCACTCCCAGGGCTCGCGGACGTCGACGAGGTACGGAGGGGCGTCGCCCTCCAGGCGCTCCCGCAGCTCCGAAGCATCGACTTCCGACACATCGCCTTCCGCGGCGCTTTCCCCGAGGGGGGCACCCGAAGCTTTCACGCCGCAGAAGACCTCGTAGTCGATGAGCTCGGTGACGGTGGGATCATCGCCGCAGACCGGGCACGCCGGGTTTCGTCGAAGCGCCACCTCCCGCCACGTCATCTCCAGGGCGTCGAAGATGGCCAGCCGCCCCTCGAGCGTGCGGCCCACGCCGAGGAGGAGCTTGATGGTCTCCATGGCCTGGGCCGCGCCGATGATGCCGGGGAGGGCTCCCAGGACCCCTCCTTCGGCACAGTTGGGTACCAGGCCCGGAGGCGGAGGCTCCCGGAAGAGGCAGCGGTAGCACGGTCCCTCCGGGGTGGAGAAGACCGACACCTGACCCTCCCACCGGAAGACCGAGCCGTAGACGTTGGGCTTGCCCAGCAGCACACAGGCGTCGTTCACGAGGTACCGCGTCGGGAAGTTGTCCGTCCCGTCGACGACGACGTCGTAGCCCTCGAGGATGTCCAGGGCATTGTCGGACGAAAGACGTGCCGCGTGGGGCTCGACGCGAACGTGGGGGTTCACGTCCCTCAGCCGGTCCATGGCCGACTCCAGCTTGCTCCGTCCCACGTCCGACGTTCCGTGGAGGAGCTGCCTCTGCAGATTGCTCTCGTCCACCACGTCGAAGTCCACGATGCCGATGGTGCCCACCCCGGCCGCCGCCAGGTAGAGGCACAAGGGAGATCCGAGTCCGCCGGCACCGACGCACAGGACGCTCCCGGCCTTCAGTCGTTGTTGACCCTCGAGACCGACGTCGGGAAGCGCCAGATGTCGGGCATAGCGGTAGAGCTCGTCACGCTCCAGGTCGGGCAGGCTCATGGCCCGTTGCACCCCTCCGGCCGAGGGGGGTTCCTGGCGACCGGCTGATGCGGTCGGTGCCGTGGGTCTACGGCCCGTCCGGCGCGCCCCGCCTACCGCCTTCGGAAACGATCTGGAAGGCGAGGGCATCGTCTTCCAGCGCGCGTACGACGGCCGGGTCGCCTCCGGCGACGTCGACGACGTTGGAGAGCTGGAGCGCCAGCACGTAGTACTGGAACGGGATCATGAGCGTCGATCGATCGGCCCAGATGTCCCGGTCGCGAAGCCCGCGGAAGAGGTAGACGTCGTCGTAGAGCTGGAGCGTCTTCTCCAGGTGGTACCAGTCCCCACCGTATTCGGGCGCGCCCTGGACCAATCCCACGTGCTCGTCGGTTTCCAGATTGCGAAGATCGAGCTTGGTGGTCAGTCCGTAACGCACGCCCCACCGGTCCAACCCGAGCTGGCTCATCATTCCCGCGGAGGAGGAGAAGAAGATGGGTCGCTCCGAACTGGAGTCGTTGATGATGCGCAGCGCCAACTGCTGTGCACGGTCCAGTACCATTCCCTCGGGATACGTCACCGCCAGCTTCGGGAAGGGAATGGTGACGTCCTCCGGCAGCCTCATGGCCGAGACCGAATCCATGACGTCCTGGTCGAGGACCGTGATGGGCTGGGACGGGAGGGGTCGATCGTCGTGGAGCCCCGGGAAGGCCTCGGGGTCGTACACACGCTGCCGCTCCGGTGAGGTCAGATCCTGCAACTGCTTCGGATACCAGTCGGTGTACAGGTACTGGCCGACCACCACCGTGACATCACGACGAATGCCCTCCACCTCCTGGAGATACCAGAGGGGGAACGTGTCGTTGTCACCGTTCGTGAAGAGGACCCCGTAGGGCTCCACGCTCATGAGGAGGCCGTGGGCCCAGTCGCGCGCCGCGTAGTCCCCGCTGCGCGTCGCCCAACTCCAGTTGAGCACGAGGGGCAGAAACGCCACGAACAGAACGGGTGAAGCGGTGGCGTACGAGCGGCGGGAGCCCCCGAGGTTCGAGGCGATGGCGTGCCAGACGCGGGCCAGGCCGAGACCGGCCAACGATCCCCAGAAGAGGAAGCCGGCCACGAAGAAGTAGTCCCGCTCGCGAACCTCCCGCATGGACTGGTCGAGGCCGGCGTGGAGCGAGTAGCCGTGTCGGAAGTTGAGGTAGACGACGAGGCCCACGGTGAGGGTAGCCGCGAGGACCGACAGGTAGGCGCATACCGTTCGCTCCACCTTCCACGTCGTGCCGAGTCCGATGATGCCCAGAGTCAGAAAGAGGAGGGTGAAGGGCAAGCGTACGACCTGGGGCAGCTCCGACGGATCGAGACCGCGCGCCCACTGCCACTCGAAGTACTGCAAGTAGGTCGCCATCTGAGCGCCGAACGTGGCCTTCCGCTCGGTGATGGGGGGCGTCTGGTACTGCTCGCGCGTGAGGTTGGACGCCAGCGCCGGGCAGCCCGCCTTTCCGAGCGTGTAGACCGCGACCACGGCGCCCGTGGTCGATGCGCACGTCGGGTCTCCCTCGTTGATCACCGGATCCTGAGCCGCCCGGATGGGAAGGACGAAGTTGAACGACAACCCCACGATGCACAGAAGAGCCGCCCGGACGAGGAAGTCGGGCCGGTGCAGTCGCGGCGCCCCGGCCAGAAAGACCATGACCGCGAGCGCCGGGGCCGGGAGGACCGACATGAGGTGGCTCGTGGAGCCGATGGCCATGAGGAAGAGGGCCACCAGCAGCAGTCGCTCGCTGCCCGCTTCGTGCCGCCTGTCATACCAGCGGACGGCCAACCAGGTCACGGCTGCGATGATGAGGACCGAGAGCGTGTAGACCTTCTCGTTGACGTTGGACTGGTTCCACACCGTGAAGGTCGTCGCCCCGATGAGGGCCGACGCCCCCGCCCCGACGCGGGCCAGGCCCGGCTGCGCGATGATGCCCACGAGGATCCGGTGGGCCACGAGGAAGAAGAGACCGGTGGCTGCGGCGCTGGTCGCCGCCGCGAACAGGTTGATGCGCACGGCTACCGAGAGGCCCGTCGGCGCGAGTAGGAGGCTCCACACCTTGGCGACCACCACGAAGAACGGGTTCCCCGGAGGATGGGGGATGCCCAGGATGTGGGCCGTGGCGATGTACTCGCTCGCGTCCCAGAAGCCCGTAGTGGGCGCGAGGGTCAGCACATAGAGCACGAACGCGCCCAGGGCCGCCAGGGCGGCGCTTCCCCAGGGCACGTCGTCGGGACCGTCGGGAATGACTCCCGAGGGTGCCGGCTTCGTCGTGCCTTCTTCGGTCGGCCCTGCTTCGCTCATCCTCCGACTCCCTCGTTCGCTAGACCTTCCCGAGCAACGGCATGGATGAGTTCCAGCACGCGATCCACCTGCCGGGGTGAGTTGTAGACGTGGGTGGAGAGCCGCATCCATCCGTATCCGTACTCACCGATGACCCGGGTACGAACCGCTGCGGTTCGCGAAAGGTGTCGCTGGAGGGCGGCCGACTCCACCCCTTCCACGCTGAACGCCACCATCCCGCCTTTCAGCGATTCCGGCGCGGGCGTGGCCACGTCGACGCCGGTCATGGACCGAAGGCCTTCCTCGAGACGGGCTCGCAGGTAGCGCACCCGTGCCTCGACCCGATCCATGCCGACGGCACGAAGGAACTCGGAAGCGGCCAGCAGCCCCGCGAGACGGGACTCGTCGAGGGTACCCATGTGATTGAAGCGGTGGGCGCCGAGCGCCAAGTCGTCCCACCCCCCTGACGCCAGGGTGGGCCAGAGTTCCTCCCTCCACGCCTCCCCGAGGTACAGGAGGCCACACCCCTGGGGAGCCAGCATCCACTTGTGCGGCGAGGAGGCGTAGAAATCGCCCCCGGCGCCCTCCACGTCCAAGGCGAGCATCCCCGGAGGATGCGCCCCGTCGACGCAGAACACGATGCCGGCTTCCCGGCATCGGCGACCCAAGGCCTCGACGGGAAGACGGGTGCCGGTGGTGAAGGTGAGGTGCGAGACGCTCACCACCCGGGTTCGTGGAGACACGGCGCTCCAGACCGCCTCGAGGAGTTCCTCGTCGCTCTCCGCGGGAACCGGCAACGGCGCCACCGTCACGGTCACGCCACGGCGCGCCGCCACCACCCTCCACGGCTCGAGGCCACCGATGTGCTCGTGATCGGTGGTCACCACGTCGTCCCCGGACTCTAGCGTCAGTCCGTGCGCCACGAAACTCATGGCCTCGGTGGTGTTCCGTGGGAATACGAATCCGTCGGGGTCACCCCCGACGAGGGACGAGACCGATGCCTTGAGGTCGTCCCAGGCCACAGCCGGTGGATACGTCGCGGCCACGCGACGGGTGTGCTCCGTGACGGCATCCACGACCACCCGGGGAGACGGGCCGAGGGTGCCGTTGTTCAGGTAGATCCGGTCTTCGGGAATGAGGAAGGAGGACCGGACCTGGTACCAGAAGGCCTCGTCGTCGGGCGTTCCTCCCGACGCGAGGTCCTGCGCCAGCGCCTCCACGGTCCTGGGCCACGCCAGGGAGGCGCCACCCAGGCCCGAGAGAAAGCGACGGCGACCCAGACTCACCCGAGGCCAGCCGTCGGTCTTC
>CALJKZ010000356.1 GCA_937983085.1 uncultured Gemmatimonadales bacterium | reverse complement strand
GGGAGGCGCTGGGGCGGTAGGGTGAACGACGGGGGTGAAGACGCCCTCATTTCGGCAGGAGTGCACCAATGAGCAATCTACCCGAGAAGGTCTATACGGAGGCCCAGGTGGAGCGGGTCCGGAATACGGCGCAGTTCGTGGGATGGCTTCAGGGCGCAGGCGTCGTCATCGGCGGCGCCGTACTCTGGAACCTCCTGGGGTGGGTCCCGGTCCTCATCGGACTGGGAGCCGTCCTCTGGATCCTGTACAAGGTGTTCGGCCCGAAGGGCGACGACGCCAGCGACGCCGCCTAGAGCCGACGCCCCGACCGGCTCGGGGCACGGCACTTGCGCTTCGGAGCCCCCTCGGAATATCATATCGAAGTTCGACATGTCGAAAGTCGATATGATAGTCTCGGAGGTCCGAATGCCCGATCTGGACAAGGTGCTGCCGCTGTCACGGAGCCAGCTGTACCTGCTTCTGGCCATCCAGGAGGGGGAGCGCCACGGCTACGCCGTGAAGAAGCGCGTAGAGGAGTTGAGCGGCGGCGTGGTCCGGATGGGCCCGGGGACGCTGTACACGGCGATTCAGCGAGCGGAGGAGCAGGGCCTCATCCGCGAGTCGGACGAGCGGCCGCCTGAGGACCAGGATCAGCGTCAGCGGCGCTACTACGTGGTGACGTCGTTGGGCCGGGCCGCGCTGTCGGCGGAAGTCGATCGGCTCGGTGACTTCGTGGCCAGCGCCCGCTCGGCACTCTCGGAGGTCTGAGCGGTGGGATGGGGTGAGCGCGTCTATCGCGCGCTTCTTCGACTCTACCCCCGTTCCTTCCGGGAGCGATTCGGGGCCGACCTCATGGAGGTCTTCCGTGAGCAGCGGTCGGAGGTTCGGTATGCCGGGGTCGCGGGTGGACTCCGGTTCTGGTGGGACATCGGTTGGGATTGGGCCCGATCGATGGTGGATGCGCGACGCAGCCGGGTGCCCGGCCCGCGCTCACGAGAGTCCGATGAACGAGGAACGGGAGGAGGGGTGGTGATGGACCTCTTGAAGCAGGATTTGTCGTTCGCCGCACGAGGGCTGGTCCGCTCGCCGGGCTTCACGCTCATCGCCGTTCTGACGCTGGCGCTGGGGATCGGGTCCAACGCAGCGATGTTCAGCGTCGTGGAGGGGGTGCTGCTCTCGCCGCTGCCGTATGACGAGCCGGATCGACTCGTGACGATCTGGAGCCAGTGGCCGGACACCGAGCGTCGGTGGGTGTCCGATGCCGAGTACCGCACCTATCTGACCCAGGCGGGCTCGCTCGAGGATCTGGCGATCTGGAACGAGGTCGACGTGACGTTCACCGACCCGTCCAACGCGGAGCGGGTGTCCGCCGCGAACGCATCGTCCAATCTGATGGAGGTGCTCGGCGTGGCGATGGCCCGGGGCCGGTTCTTCACCGACGCCGAGGCCATGCATGCGGACACGGCGAGTTCCAATGTCGTCGTGGTGTCCCACGACGCATGGCAGCGTCGCTGGTCGGGCGATGCGGGCGTCATCGGAAGTCGGGTGGAGATCAACGGCCGGATGCGTGAGGTGGTTGGCGTGCTCCCGGAAGGGTTCCGGCTGCCCACGGAGTTCGGAGTGCCGGATGGGATCGACGTCTACTTCCCCCGATGGATCCTCCGCGAGCCCGTGACCGCGTATCCGGAGATGGGTGGTTCGCACTTCTCCTTCCTCGTCGGGCGACTGAGAGCCGGGGCGAGCCCCGCGGACCTGCAGCGCGACGTGGACGGAGCCATCGGCCGTGTCCACGCCGAATTCGGGAGCTATCCCGCCGAGTACGGCTTTCGACCGCTTGTCCTCTCGGTTTCGGATGACCTCTTCCGAGACGTTCAGCCCGCCTTGCTCGCCCTCTTCGCCACCGTCGGCTTCGTACTCCTCATCGCGTGCGCCAACGTGGCCAACCTCATGCTCGCCCGCAGCGAGGCTCGCGAGAGTGAGCTTTCGATTCGGGCCGCGTTGGGGGCGGGACGTCGACGCCTCATCGCCCAGCTCTGCGTCGAAAGCCTCCTCCTTGCCATGATCGGTGGGGTGGCCGGTCTCGGCCTCGCCCTGGTGGGAATCGATGCGTTTCAGGCTCTGAGCCCCGACAGCCTGCCGCGGATCGACTCCATCGGTCTCGACACGGAGGTCCTCGCCTTCACCCTCTTCGTGGCTGTGGGAACGGCCTTTTTCGTCGGTGTCACCCCGGCTGTTCGGGCTACGGCGGGTAGCAGCGCCCGCAGCGGGACGCGCACGCTCGGTGGCCGCCGCCAGTCGCGCTGGCAGGCGGCACTCGTCTCTGCGCAGACGGCTCTTGCGCTGGTTCTGGCGGTGGGCGCCGGTCTGATGGCACGGACGCTTCAGGAGATGACGGCCATCGATCCGGGCTTCCATGGCCGGGGTGTGCTGACGGCGGCCGTCAGTCTTCCCACCTCCCGGTATCCCGATGCCTTGGAGTCTGCGGCCTTCTGGAGGGAAGCCGCGCGCCAATTGGAGGAGATACCGGGCGTCCGATCGGCCGCGGTCGTGCGGGCGCTACCGCTGACCGGCGCCATGGGCGACTGGGGGCTCGACCTCGAGGGGTACGACGAGAACGAGAACCCGCGTGCCAACGGAGACTGGCAGATCGCCACGCCCGGGTACCTGGAGACGCTGGGGATTCCGCTTCTCCAGGGTCGCGACCTGAGTTGGTCGGACGACGCGGCCGCTCCACTGGCCGTTCTCGTGAACGAAGCCCTCGTTCGGCGCTACTGGCCCGGAGACGAGGCACTGGGGAAGCGTATCCGCGTCAGCGGAGGGGACTGGGGAAGCGTCGTCGGCGTCGTGGGAGACGTCCGGCACACCAATCGGACCGACGACATCATGCCCAAGTTCTACGTGTCGCCGTCCCAGTGGGGGTTGGCTACAGGAGGGAATCCCACGGCGCTACGGATCGTCGCCGCGGGGGCGGGTGCCCCCGCCGATCTGGTGGAGCCGGTGCGTAGCGTGGTCCGGCGACTGGATCCCAGCCTCGCGGTGGCCGAGGTCCAGAGCGTCGACGAGATCGTGGCCGCGTCCGTGGCTCAGCCGAGGCTGATGGCCGTGCTCATGACCGTCTTCGGTCTCATTGCCTTCATCCTCGCGGTGGTCGGCGTCTACGGCGTCGTGGCCTACACCGTAGGTCGTCGTCGTCGCGAGATCGGAGTCCGGATGGCCCTGGGTGCCGTGCAGGATCAGGTGGTGGGTCTCATGCTCCGGCGCGGAGCCGTGATGATCGGCGTCGGCCTCGCGGTGGGGACGGTTCTCGCGCTCGGGCTCAGCCGTACCGTCGAATCCCTCCTCTACGGCGTCGAGCCCACGGATCCGCTGACGTTCATGGCGGTGCTTCTCGGGTTCAGCGCCGTCGCCCTTCTCGCCACGTGGTTGCCGTCGCGCCAGGCGGCCCGGGTGGACCCGGTGCGGGTGCTCAAGGCCGACTGACGCGAGCCGGGGGGTCCCTGCAGCGCGGATCCCAGCGGCTCTGGTGCGTCGACCCCGGCGGCGTCGGGGCGGCGCCACCTCAGGACCCGTCGGGCGCCACCCATTCCGGCATCCCCGCCTGCTCCCTCACGTAGCGGGCGGCATCGGCGTGGGTGGCGAACCATACGTCGCCCTTGGCCTGCATGTGGTCGATGAGGCCTTCCAGGGCGACGATCCGCGACCGGTGCCCGATGACGTGGGGATGCATGGTGAGGAGGAACATGGTGCCCTCGTCCCACGCCTTGTCGAACTCGTCGATCCACACCTGCATGACGTCCCTGGGATTCATGTAGCTGTTGCCCCGGGGGTTGAAGAGTGGGGCGTCGTCGAGGATCCACTCGACGGGTAGCTCGACCATGCCGGTAGGCTCGCCGTCCTGCACGAGCTCGTAGGGACGATCGTCGGCCATGAGAGAGCGTGCATAGAGGAAGCCGATGTCCCGCACGATACGGAGCGTGTTCGGGCTGTGATTCCATGACGGGGCCCGGTACCCCACCGGGCGCTCTCCGGTGATCTCCTCGATGGCGTCCACGGCCTGACGGAGCAGGCGCTCCTCAGTGGGACCGTCGAGCGCCGTGTTGAGTTCGTGTATCCACCCGTGCACCGCGATCTCGTGCATCCCCGATTCCTGGATGAGCGCTCCCTGCTCGGGCGCCAGC